>JAUHXX010000067.1 GCA_030426825.1 Bacteroidia bacterium
CAAAACCAACGATTAGAAGAGCTTTATAAAGATGTTACGGACAGTATTCGCTATGCAAAAAGGCTGCAATACTCAATCCTTCCACCTGCTGAAACGATTTCAAGTGTTTGTCCGAATTCATTTGTTCTCTTTAAACCAAAAGACATTGTCTCTGGAGACTTTTATTGGTTTGAGAAAATGGGCGGAAAATCTTATTGTTCTGCTGTCGATTGTACCGGTCATGGCGTACCTGGTGCATTTATGTCATTGGTTGGAGCCAACGGCCTGAATGCTGCAGTTCGTGAGCATCACACAGATCAACCAAGCAAAATTCTTGACGAGCTAAACAATTTCGTTTCTGAATCTTTAAACAAAACACGAGAAGATAATGATGTAAGAGATGGTATGGACCTCTCTTTAGTAGCTATTGATTACGATACACTAACCTTGGAGTATTCTGGTGCAAACAACCCTTTGTATATCATTAGAAACGAAGAATTCATCATTGTTAAAGCCGATAAGTTCGCAATCGGGTCTTTTGAGCCTGGCACTAAGAAGTATAAAAACGAAGTGATTCAGCTAGAAAAAGGTGACCAGATCTATTTATTCTCTGATGGATATGCTGATCAATTTGGTGGAAGCAAAGGGAAAAAATTCCTTTATAAAACTTTCAGACAAGAACTTTTAAAAATTCACAAACAGGAGCCAGAAGCTCAACGAGTGGCATTGAACGCCACAATTAGCGAATGGCAAGGAGACTACGCTCAAGTAGATGATATTCTTGTAATCGGAATTCGAATTTAATCAGATGGTATTTGAACGCCTTGCCAGTATAACCTTTCTTTTACTTTTATTTCTAGGCACTTCATATGCTCAACAGAAGAGTATAAAATTTGACACCTACACCATTGAAGAAGGCTTATCTCAAAGCCAAGTTACCAGTGTTAGACAGGACAAATTTGGTTACATATGGATAGCAACACAAGACGGACTAAATAGATTTGACGGCTACTCTTTTAATATCCTAAAAAATGAGGCTGACAACCCAAATTCATTGCCAAACAATTACGTTCATTTTCTACTTCCAGACAAAGAAAACAACCTATGGTTTGGAACCAATAGAGGCATTGGACAATTAGACCCGCACAACCAATCTATTAAAAAAATAAACAGAAAAGAATACCCTGACTTAAGAGGTTATATTTTTACTCACCTTGCTTTCGACAACACGAACCGTCTTTGGGCATTGTCTGAAAAACATGGTATAAACGTAATCAATACCGAAAACCATCAGGTTGAAATAATCAATGAAATTAAAGGCACTTCGGTCTTTTCATGTCTTTATGCTGATGAAGAAAGCACCATTTATGTTGGCACCAAATATGGACAAATATTTTACTCATCCCCTCCCTACAAAGAATTCCAAGAAGTAGAAAATCTAGACCTTGGATCCCTTGGCGAAATAAATCAATTTGTTCAAAAAAGCAAAAACGAAATAATTGTAGCTTCAGAAACTGGTGTCTTTATTTTAAAAAACAGAACCTCTTTAAACACTTTAACCGCTGATAATCGATTACGATATAAAAAAGTCAATTGTGTTTATGTTGAAAACGAAAACTCAATTTGGATTGGAACGGCAGAACGCGGATTATACCTTTTAAACATCAACGAAAAAGGGGTTAAAAGTCTCTATCGATATAACAAAAACCCCTATGATAACTCAAGTATTGTAGATGATAATATCGTTTCAATTTTTGAAGACAACAGCGGGGTAATATGGGTTGGAACCGAAAAGGGCGTTTCTAAGTTTGACAAGTTTAAACAAGGTTTTACCACCATCTCTTTGAATAATGATCCAGAAGCAGGATTAATTGATTATAACGTTTGGTCATTCACAGAAGACAAACAGGGCAACATTTACATTGGAACAAAAAAAGACCTCACGATTTACAAAAAATCAGATAAAAAATTCCATCATGTTTTTAGAGATGATGATGCTCAACATTACCTACTTAGCATTTACGTTGAGGACACCAACTTAATTTGGTTAGGTTATGATGACGGACTATACCGACTGAAAATAAAGGACTTAGAACAAAAAAACTACTCCATTGAAAAAGTCAATTTTTTAAACAAAATTCACAGCTCAAATATTCGGGTTTATGCGATTGAACCTGCAGATGAAAATCGTTTATGGATAGGGTCTAGATCAGGTCTTTCTATCATTAACAAGCATGACCTGAGTTTTCAATTTTATGAGCATACTGAGGATGAAAACAGCATAGGTGAAGGGTCTGTTAAGATCGTCTATCGGGATTTATCAAACAAATTATGGGTGGTAACAAGTACTTCAGGCCTATACAATATGATTGAAAGAGAAGACAGCACTTTTTATTTTAAGCACTATCCGATCAAAAATTACAACGAAAACAATGGACAAATCACATCTGTTCTACAAACCGAAAAAGGAAGCCTCTGGCTAGGAACGTATGGTGAGGGCATAAAAAAGCTTAACCTTTCTACCAAAGACATTTTGAGCTACACCGAAGCTGATGGCTTATCCAACAATGTGATTTATGGATTGTTAGAAGATGAAGACAAGAACATTTGGACCAGCACTAATAAGGGCTTGTCTAAATTCAATACAAGAACCGAACAATTCACCACCTATTCTGTGAAGGACGGACTTCAAAGCAATGAGTTTAACACGAACGCTTATATGAAATCATCTTCCGGACTCTTATATTTTGGTGGAATTAACGGGTACAACATATTCGATCCATCTGAAATAAACATTAACCCTAACCCTCCACGAGTTATTGTGTCATCAGTTATTCTATCCACAAAAGGAACGAATAAAAAAGAGCGAATAGCTCAAAACATTACTTCATCTACAACACTTGAACTGGACTATTACCAAAACGATATTTCGTTTGAATTTGTAGCTACTAACTACTCTAACCCAAGTAAAAACCGCTTCAAATATATATTAGAAGGCCATGAAGAAAATTTCACTTATCTAGAAAACGAAAACAAAGTTCACTACTTGAATATTCCGCATGGCTCCTACGAGCTCAAAGTTTATGCTCAAAGTTCAGACGGCCTTTGGTCAGTGAACCCTACAATAATTAAACTGGTTATTACTCCTCCTTTTTGGCTTACCTGGTGGTTTAGAATTTTAGCAATTCTATTTTTAATTGCCGTTGGTATTTTAATTTATCGAAGAAGAATTGACAAAATCAGAAGACAGAAGGTTAGACTAGAAATCGAAGTTGTTAAAAGAACCCGACAGGTTACTGAACAAAGTAAAAAAATTCAGGACCAAAAGAAAAAGGTAGAAATTCAAAAAGCGAAAATTGAACATCAACACGAACTACTTGAAAAAGAAAAAGTTAAGGTGGAACAATTATTACTTAACATTTTACCAGAAGGTACAGCAGAAGAGCTAAAGAATAAGGGGAGATCAAAAGCAAGGTATTATAGAAATGTATCTGTTCTTTTCACTGACTTTGTTGGTTTCTCTAAAATAGCAGAAGACACAAAACCACAAGACTTAGTTCAAGAATTGGATGGCTATTTTTCGAAATTTGATGAAATCATTGAAAAATATGACCTAGAGAAAATTAAGACCATAGGAGACTCTTATATGTGCGCCGGGGGTGTTCCTATTCGAAACAAAAGTAACGCAATAGAAGTTACGCTAGCAGCCCTTGAAATCAACAATTATATCACTGAAAGAGCCGAAGTTGATCCTGACTGTTGGAAGATTAGAATTGGTATCAACACCGGAGAAGTTATTGCCGGCGTTATTGGCTTAAAACGATTTGCTTATGATATATGGGGCGCATCCGTAAACCAAGCCCAACGAATGGAGATGCATGCCCAGCCTGGAATAGTAAACGTATCTGGAAATACCTATGAGTACATTGCACCTTATTTTGATTGTGTATATAGAGGCAAGATTCAAACGAAGCATAAAGGGATGTTGGACATGTACAGTGTCCGTGGAATAAAGCCAGAACTTTCAGAAGACGAAACAGGTCTTCATCCAAATAAAAAATTCTGGAAAATTGTTGACTTGCACCTATATAGTTCCATTAATTACATGAAGGCAGAACGTCACATCATGAAGATTTTGGAGAACCAATTGTCTCCTAAATTGCTATATCACAGCATCAATCACACAGTGGATGTTACAAAGGCAGTAGAACGTCTTGCCATCATGGAAGGAATTACAGATGAGGACCTCTTTTTACTAAAATCTGCGGCTACTTATCATGATGCAGGCTTCATTGAAAAATATGAGAAGAATGAAGAAATTGGGATGAGACTTGCCCGTGAGATTCTGCCTAAATACGGATATACCGAGGATCAAATTGATATTATAGACGGCCTTATTAAATCTACCGAAATACCTCAAAGCCCTACCACCAAGTTGCAACAAATTATGTGTGACGCCGACTTAGACTATTTAGGTCGTGATGATTTTCATGCGATTGCAGATTTGCTAAGAAGGGAGCTTCGTGAGCATGGAAAATTAGATAGTGATCGCGCTTGGGATGAAATTCAAGTAAAATTCTTAGAACAACATACCTACTTTACTGAAAGTGCAATTAAGCTCCGTCATGAAAAGAAGCTTGCACACATTCAAGAAATAAAAGATAAGCTAACTACCTACGACTATAAAGATTAAGGCTTTTTCTTAATGGTAATTTCACGCTTAGCTAACTGTGTAGCTGGCACTCCCTTTAACCCAAAAACCTTCAAGGCTCTAGTCTTCTTGTTCACAGTAATATTGAAATCAAAATCAATTGAAATGCTGTTTGAAATGCTAACAAGCATTGAAACTTCGTCTTTAACTTGGTCAACTTCACTATAGGTTCCTGTAAAACCAAGTCTTCCACATTGATAATGAACTACACCTGGAGTCAATTTTATGGATAATTTATATGCACTTGCTGTGTGTACCTTATTGTTGTCTTCAAACTCAAAGCTTGGCACCATTGCATCATACTGCCCGAAACAAAACTTCGGTAAATCGTTTGAATAAACATTAATTGCTAAAAAAGAGACTACAAATAATAGACTTTTATACATGATAATCAGGTCTTTGTGTAGACCAAAGCTAATTGGTATTTGAATAAATCCAAAAGATATGTTGAAAAACTTTTCCTTTTGTGTAAACATTGACCGATTTTCAAGAAGCTGTTCAAATATCAAATCCGTAATTTTATAAGATTAAATCAACTGAAGATGAAAGCATACTTAGATCTGCTAAAACACATAAAAGAAAACGGTTCGCAAAAGGGTGACAGAACTGGAACTGGAACCAAATCTGTATTTGGATATCAAATGAGATTTGATTTGCAAGAAGGGTTTCCAATGGTGACCACAAAAAAACTACACCTTAAATCCATCATTTATGAATTGTTGTGGTTCATAAAGGGCGATACAAACGTGAAGTACCTCAGTGATAACGGGGTAAGAATCTGGAATGAGTGGGCCAATGAAAACGGAGATTTAGGCCCGGTTTATGGGGCACAATGGCGTAACTGGAATAATGAAGGGATTGATCAACTGAAAAACGTTATTGACCAAATCAAAACCAATCCAAATAGCAGAAGGTTAATGGTTTCTGCATGGAATCCATCTGTAATGCCGGACACCAGCGTTTCATTTGAAGAAAATGTTGCTAATGGAAAAGCGGCGTTACCTCCTTGTCATGCGTTTTTCCAATTTTACGTGACAGATGGCAAACTGTCTTGTCAACTGTACCAAAGAAGCGCAGATGTTTTTCTTGGCGTGCCGTTTAACATTGCTTCATATGCTTTATTAACTATGATGGTAGCGCAAGTATGTGATCTAGAATATGGCGATTTCATCCATTCTTTTGGGGATGTTCATTTATACAACAATCATTTTGAACAAGCTGATTTACAACTCACTAGAGAGCCTTTGCCTTTACCTCAAATGAAGATGAATCCAGACATTAAAGACATTGAAGCATTTACTTTTGAGGATTTTGAACTCGTCAACTATCAACATCACGAGCATATAAAAGCTGCTGTTTCAATTTAATATGGTAAAATTAATCGTAGCAATTTCTAGCAATCGAGCTATTGGCAAAGACAATGACCTTATTTGGCATTTACCTGCCGACATGAAATTCTTTTCAGAAACAACTAAAGGATCTATTGTGCTGATGGGCAGAAGAAATTGGGAAAGTATTCCGGCTAAATATCGGCCTTTGCCTAATCGTCACAACCTCGTTGTTACACGTGACACTACTTTTAATGCAGCAGGATGTGAAGTTTTTCATGACGTTGAATCGGCAATAGAGCACTATGCCAATGATACTAGAGAATTATATGTAATTGGAGGGGGTCAAATCTATCAATATTGTTTAGACAATGATTTAATCCAAGAAATGCTGATTACTCATATCCACGCTGAATTTGAGGCAGATACATTTTTCCCTGAAATTCATGAAGACCAGTGGGCGATTGAGACGATTCAAACATATAAAAAGGATGATAAAAATCCTTATGATTTCACTATCAAAAAATACACGAAAACTTCATAAAAATGAAACTGTGTATAGCCGAAAAACCTTCTGTAGCTAAAGAAATTGCATCCATTGTTGGGGCTAGCAACAAAAAAGACGGCTACTTTGAAGGAAACGGTTATTGGGTGTCGTGGACCTTTGGGCATTTGTGCACACTCAAAGAACCTCATGATTATACGAGCATCTGGAAGTGGTGGAATTTAGCAACGCTACCAATGATACCGACAAAGTTCAGTATCAAAGTAATGGAGAATCAGGGTGTTCAAAAACAGTTTAGAACCATTGAAAATCTTGTTCAACGCTGCTCTGAAGTAATCAATTGCGGGGATGCCGGCCAAGAAGGAGAACTCATTCAACAATGGGTTTTGTTGAAGGCTAAAAATGATAAACCTGTAAAAAGGCTATGGATTTCGTCACTGACTGAAGAAGCAATTCAGGAAGGGTTTAAAAACCTGAAAGACGGCAAAGACTTTAAGAACCTCTATGCTGCAGGTAGCTCTAGAGCCATTGGAGATTGGCTGTTAGGCATGAACGCCACACGTTTGTATACTTTAAAATTTGGTGCCGAGCGACAAGTGTTATCAATTGGCAGGGTACAAACGCCGACACTCGCCATGATTGTTGAAAGACAATTGAGTATTGACAATTTTAAATCAGAAAAATATTGGGAGCTCAAAACAACTTATCGAGACGTTTTATTCTCAAGTACAATTGGCAAATTAAAATCCAAAGAAAAGGCGAATGCAGCAATAGAATATATAAAAGACAAGCCCTTCAAAGTAGAGTCGTACGAACAAAAAGAAGGCAAAGAACAACCTCCAAGGCTATTTGATTTAACATCCATTCAAGTAGAAGCCAATAACAAATTCGCACTTTCTGCTGATCATACCCTTAAGCTGGTTCAGTCATTATACGAAAAGAAGCTAGTTACTTATCCTAGAGTAGATACGACATTTCTATCTGAAGATATTTACCCTAAAGTTCCAAAAATACTAGCGGGACTTACTTATTTTTCTAAGTTAACTGAGCCTTTAAAAGGCAAGCCTCTTAGAAAATCCAAAAAAGTATTTGATGATAAAAAAGTAACAGATCATCACGCCATTATTCCTACCGGTATTAGCCCATCAGGAATAACACCTGACGAGCAAAACATCTACAACACCATTGTAAAACGCTTTATTTCAGTGTTTTATCCTGATTGTAAAGTATCTAATACCACGGTTTTAGGGAGCGTTGAGAAAGTAGAATTCAAGGCAACGGGAAAACAAATTATAGAGCCTGGATGGCGAGTAGTGTATACAGGTGAATCTGAAGACTCAAGCAAAAACTCTGATGAAAACCTAATGCCTTCTTTCGAAGAAGGCGAAACAGGAGAACATACACCAGAAATTCAAGAAAAAGATACGCGACCACCAAAACATTTCACTGAAGCAACACTGCTTCGAGCTATGGAAACAGCTGGTAAACAGGTAGATGACGAAGAACTGCGCGAAGCAATGAAAGAGAATGGAATAGGAAGACCCTCTACTCGAGCAAACATCATTGAAACACTTTTCAGAAGAAAGTATATCGTCAAACAAAAAAAGAACATCCATGCTACTGTCACTGGCATTGATCTTATCGGCACCATAAAATCAGACCTATTAAAATCAGCCGAACTTACCGGTCAATGGGAGCATAAATTACGATTAATTGAAAAAGGCGAATACAGTGTCACTGAATTCAAAAAGGAGTTGATTCAAATGGTAGTTGACATCACTAATAACGTGAAATTTGCTGAAGATAAGACCATTGCCGTTGCTACAGAAAAAACAAAAACCGCAGCAAAAAAGGAAAAGAAAGATCTTACTATTGAAGATTCCACTTGCCCTAAATGTAAAACAGGCAATATATTGAAAGGCCAAAAAGCTTACGGCTGTTCCGAGTATAAAAACGGCTGCGACTTTAAAATTCCATTCAGTTTTTTATCAAAAAAACTCACTGACAAACAGTTACATGACCTATTAAATAAGGGTAAAACAACAAAAATTAAGGGTTTCATCATGCCGGGATCTGCTGATAAAAAAGATGGAAAATTAGTATTCACCGAAGACTTTAATATCGAACTAAAGGAGTGAAACTGGTGAAAAACATATCTTTAATAGTACTTCTGTTTACTATAAGTTCTACGCTTTATAGTCAAAAAGATTCTTCATCTTCAAAAATTACTTATTTTCCAAAATCAATAGGTGAGAAAAACTGGAAGGTTTTAGTGAGTTTAGACGCACGAAGATCATTTTATGACAGAACCTTTGTCAAGGTGAATGGCTTGCGCTTAGGGGCTACTTTTAGAGGCGTACACAACTTTGGCAATGGGTTCTATTGGCTAAATAAAAGTGCTGTTTTTAAAGATGTTCTAGATGATAAACCTGACCAGAATTTAGAAAACCCTGAAATACACTACACATTAGGATACACTTCGATATTTTACGAGAGGGTTTTCATCAAAACCAGGTGGTGGGAAGTTGATTTTCCACTTCATTTAGCTGCGGGCCGGGTTACTGGCACCTATAAAGATACTGCCGGAGTACAACTGCCTTTTGCAGATCGCCCTTTCAGTGCCATTATTCCTTCAGGACAAGCAAAGTTTTATCCGTTCACATGGTTATCAGTTCGCGGATCATTTGGATATCGACTCGTTTTTAATACCGTACCGGAAGTGAAAGAAACTTTTAGAACAGTCTTTTTTGGATATGGACTTTCACTTAATCCGGTTGAATTGTATAAATCAGTTTTCAAGAAAAAGAAAAAATCAGAAACTGAAAACGAACAGGTCGAATAAATTTTTCGACAGCCGTCAAAACGTAATACAATACGGCCTAAGAATGATAGGTTTAACCCAAGCCCTCACAAAACCATTCAACAGATTGATTATCAACGTTTTAGATTGATTTTGACTACGAAAATTCACGTCTCTTCTAATGGTGTTTCTCAGAAAAAATGACATAACACCTTAGGCAAACAACAAAAGTGTCGCAAATCGGCTTAAAATAAATTTTAGCCATATAAGAACAAAAATTTAGGACCAAAAGCGCTATCTACCAAGATAAACCAATAGCACTGATATATCTGAAGGAGACACACCTGAAATTCTACTTGCCTGACCAATTGTCACCGGCTGAATCGCAGTTAACTTTTCAACTGCTTCAGCAGACAAAGACGATAAGGTAGAAAAATCTGTTTGGGGTGGAATTTTCACATCTTCCAAACGATTCATCTTAATAGCATTATCCTGTTCACGTGAAATATAGCCTTCATATTTAATTTGAATTTCAGCCTGGACTAGTGCATCAAAATTATCTTCTAGTACTTCATTTATCTTTCCATCTAAAAAGGACGAACAAGATCTCAAATCATCAAGCGAAATATGAGGACGCAACAACAAAGAGTTTGCTTTTACTTTCTGTTTAATGGTAGAAGAATTCTTTTCCTTCAATAATTCATTCACTTCATCTGGACTAACACTTGTCTTTTTTAGAATCGATTTAATCGCATTTGTAATACGAATTTTATTTTCTACCAATTGCAATTGATCTTTATCTGCCAAGCCAATTTTATGGGACATAGGTGTTAATCTTAAATCCGCATTATCCTGACGTAACAAAATTCTAAACTCAGCCCTTGATGTGAACATACGGTAAGGTTCTTTCGTTCCTTTTGTAATTAAGTCATCTATCAATACACCGATATAAGCATCAGAACGACTTAATATAAACGGCTCTTTATTGTTGAGTTTAAGATGGGCATTTATTCCCGCCATTAAACCTTGCGAAGCCGCTTCTTCGTATCCAGTTGTTCCATTAATCTGTCCAGCAAAAAACAAATTCTCAACTAGTTTAGTTTCTAATGAATGTGACAATTGAGTAGGGGGAAAATAATCATACTCGATAGCATAGCCAGGCCTAAACATTTTTACATTTTCAAAACCTGGAATGGTTTTTAAAGCTGCGTATTGAACCTCTTCGGGCAAGGAAGTAGAAAATCCATTCACATAAACTTCAACTGTATTCCACCCTTCTGGTTCAACAAATATTTGATGACGATCACGTTCGGCAAAACGATTTATTTTATCCTCAATTGATGGACAATATCTTGGCCCAACGCTTTTAATTGCACCGTTAAACATTGGAGAACGATCAAAGCCTGATTTTAAAATTTCATGTGTTTTTTCGTTCGTATACGTAATGTAGCAACTCCTTTGTTTTGGCAACGGTTGTGTCTCGTTTGTATAAGAAAACTTATTTGGCATTTCATCACCTGGCTGTTCTTCCATTTTAGAATAGTCCAAAGACCTGCCATCTACTCTTGGAGGCGTTCCTGTTTTCATTCGACCTGATTCAAAACCCAAGTCAACCAGTTGCTCAGTTATGCCATAACTTGCCCCTTCACCGGATCGTCCTCCTCTAAAATTTTTCTCCCCTAAATGAATCAAACCATTCAAAAAAGTGCCGTTGGTCAAAACCACTGCGTCACTTTTTACTTCCATTCCGATCACGGTTTTCACTCCGCAAACTTTTCCATCCTTCACCAACAATCCGTTAACCATATCTTGCCAAAAATGAACGTTCGGCGTTCTTTCTAACTGCAACCTCCACTCCTCAGCAAACATCATTCTGTCATTTTGCGTTCTTGGCGACCACATTGCTGGACCTTTTGACAAGTTCAACATTTTGAATTGAATTGCAGACTTGTCGGTGACTTTTCCTGAACCACCGCCTAGCGCATCAATTTCGCGAACAATTTGCCCTTTAGCCACACCACCCATTGCAGGATTGCATGACATCTGCGCAATGTTTTGCAAATTCATTGTGACCAACAACACACTTGAACCCATCTTTGCAGCAGAATAGGCTGCTTCGCATCCAGCGTGTCCGCCACCCACCACGATTATGTCATATTTTGGCAACATATGCTTACTTGTTTCACGTGAAACATCCTGACGAATGTTTCACGTGAAACTATCTTTTAATTAAATTTTTAGTTTCTTCTTCTCTCATCTCCATTTCCTCCTTTTCTGATTTATCATTAAATCCCAACAGATGCAAAACACCATGAACCATCACCCGACAAAGCTCATCATAAACTGATTTATTTCCAAAACTTTCAGCATTATCAATCACTCTTTCATAACTAATGAACATATCTCCACTTACAACATTTCCATCATTATAATTAAACGTAATGATGTCCGTGTAATAATCATGGTTTAAATGTTCCTTATTCATCTTTAACAAATACTCATCAGAACAAAAAATATAGCTCAATGAACCAGGCTTTTTATTATAATCTTTCACCACACCAGATATCCATAAACTAAAAAATTCCGGATTAAAGTCCGGAATTTCAATATCTATAAATGTATATTCAATTTCACTCATTCATTGCAAAGGTAATACTAACTTTTGAACCATTATTGTCAAATTCTACCGCATCACTTAAATTCTTCATTAAGAAAATTCCTCTTCCATCTGGTTTCTCGATATTCTCTGGAGCAGTTGGATCTGGTAAATTTTCGAAATCAAAACCAACACCTTGGTCTTCTATAGAAAAAATAACTCCTTCGTTGTTCTTCTGCACATTCACCTTTACAAGCTTTTCTTCAACACTACCGTTCCCATGAACAATAGCATTATTTACAGCTTCAGTTACAGCAATTAAAATGTTCCCGTAATTATCTTCGTTCAAGCTCAAATCCTCACACACTTTATCTATAAGTGCCTCCACCTCGTTAATCTTATTTAAACTTGATGCAATCTCAATACTGTGCATTTATTCTAATTATTTACAGAGTTAAAATATTCATTCACCAAGGTCTTATAATAGACCTGAAGACCGATAGGCAAGGAGCGTAAAAACTCCAATTCTGCGTTCTTCTTTTTATTATACTCTGTAAATTCTATTAGGTTACCTTCTTCGTTATTTTTTCCTTCTTTAGCTTCTCTTTCTTCACTAAACCCTCTTTCCCTAATGGCTTCTTCGCTCTCCAATAAACGCGTTAAAATATCTTCTTGACGTTTAACAAAATCAGGACCAACATTTCCATTCAACAAATCGTTCTCCATTTTATCCAGGTCCTTAATAATATCATTCAAACCATTTCCAGCGCCACTACCATCTTTATTTAACTCTTCCTTTAACTGCTTTAAAGCCTCTCTAATTTGAGCCTGTTGAGCTGCCATTTTAACTTGATCTTTTGTCGACATTCCAGGAATACTTCCTTGACCCATGCCACCACCTTCACCTGGCTTTTCACCTTTTCCGTCTTTACCTCCCGGGTTTTTACCGCCTTTCATTTTGCCAATTTGATCTTTCATGGCGTCTTTCATTTGCTGCATAGTCATTTTACCAGGAGCACCCTGACCCGTACCACCCGGCTTAGAACATGACCCGTTTCCAGGCATTTGACTCTGAGCTTGCTGTTGCATCTGATCTAACACTTCGCTTAACATCAAAGCTAAATCATTATAATCTGTCATAGCATACTGCTGATACTGAAGCAAACTTTTAGTATTCCGCTCTTCAGAATAAGTCAACGATTTATCTAAATTATAATTTAATTCTGCTAATTCATCATTAATAAAGGTTGACAACTGATGAACCCGTTTACTTAACTC
>JAUHXX010000390.1 GCA_030426825.1 Bacteroidia bacterium
ATGTGAGGATGTGGCAATACATCAAAATTCTCACTCTCACTTAGCTTGACCGGTCCCATGTGATCAATATATATGAAAGGACCTACCATTCGTTTTCTTCTGAATGGCAACAATCTACCGACAAGAAATTTACCAATGCTAGCGGCTCTTTCTTCTATTATAATATCAACATTTGACATAATCGTTTATCTCTGTAGTCTTTCTAGTTTCTGAATTAATTCATAAGAGGCTAAATCCGCATAGGTTCCATGTGCATTGACTAAGAGTCCTTTCAAATTATCATCTTTAGAAGAAATAGCATATAGTACGCTTTCATTATCCAGATCTGACATTTCTTCGAATCTGTGTATTTCATCAATTTCAAACTCATCAGGTTGAAGTTGACACTTATTTTCTGCGCATTCAATGCAATCATCTTTTACATTAAAATTGTATGTATACCCTCTTTTCGTTAAGTCATTAACAGCTTCGGAGAGTGTAGAATATTTATTCATAAAACATGTATTAGTTTGTACTTTTATCATCAGTTGAACATTCTGCCTTCCTCTGAACTTTTTGTTTACAAGGATTCAATTTATACCTTCAACACCTTAATAGTCATTTGGCTGGTGGTGCAGTTTCGCTCAAAAAGAGCTCAATACTCACTAACAAGGTACTTATATATTCCTTCTTTGTGGTATTATATTTTCTAAAAAGACTCCCCCTAGATTTTAAATAATAGCCCGCAGTCTAGCATTTCAGTTCAATTAGAATTATAGATTGCTACTACATGGATTATTTATTTTCCATAACAAAATCAAATAGATATAATTCATCATCTGAACTTAGTCCGACTATTATTTTTGCAACATCCAAATCGATCCATTTTTAGTGGTGATTTTTTTCAAATCCCCCTTGTCAGAAAGTTTATTCAGTATGTCTTCACTCTCCTTTCTTGGGTTACCAGATAAAAATGAAAATTCGTTTGCTGTCAAAGACTCAAATTTCTGAAAAAGTGCTTTCCAGTCTTTGTTGTACTCACGTTTCTTAATTGAATTGTCAATTTTTAAAATCGCAGTTTCATAAAACGCATATTGCTGTGAGCCATATATGGTTTCTTTATTGCCCGTAGAATCTATAAAGTACAATGTCGGAAATCCTCTAACCCCATACTCTTGTGACAAGTTAAGATCTTCTTCAAAAAGAGTTTTTGCCTTGCCTTCAAAATCAATCTTTAGTTGTTCAACATTAAGACCTACATTTTCAGCCGCCTTCGCAAGATTTTCCCATTTTGCAATGTTGATTTTCTTTAAAAAAACCATTTCACGAATTTCTCTCATAAAAAGTAGCGCCTTTTCTTCATTTTGCATTTGGGCTGCTTTAAATGCAATTGATGGTGGATAAGAAGAATCTAAGGGATCTTCTAACCATACATCTCCATCAATTGGCATGTCGTAATGTATGCTAACCTCATCCCAGTGAGACGCCACATCAGATGGTTGACTTATCCCGCCACTATTATAACTCCAATCCGGCAAAAGACCTCCCATACGATATTCGATTTCAATGTATTTTCCGTATTCTAATTTTAACTTTCTTAGTTGTGGTTCAATCCCCCAACAAGATGAGCAAATTGGGTCAGTAAAATAGACCACCTTGATCTTTTTATCTTTTGATGGAACAGTTACCTTCATTCCTTCTTGACCTTCATTTAAAGGTAATTCACACATCCCTGTTTCAGGATCGCATAGCAGTGGATTTGCTTTTATTGTATCATTATCATTACTCATATCTTTTGATTTAGATTGACCTTGACAAGCTGTTATACTTGACAAAGAAATTAGTATTGTTATGAAGTTGATTTTTAAAATCATATATGGTTATTTATTAACTCTATCCAAAGATATAATGAACTTAATGTATATTTGATATGAATTTCCTTTTAGAAAGTAGTTTCCTCTAAGAAACTACTTTCATTAAATTAAAATGAAAGTTTGCCAATTTAAACAATCAAAGTGAAAAAGAAATCAATCATTAATGACACACCAGTTTGCCAAATTAGAATGCAAGCGATAAGTGACTCAATGAGTATCTTATCAGGCAAATGGAAGTTTCATATCATAGGCACCCTCATTGAAGGCAACAAATTAGGTTTTATGGACTTATTGCGAGAGGTGGATGGAATCGGTACAAAGATGCTTTCAAAAGAATTACAGGATTTAGAAATGAATCAATTGATTAAACGAAAAGTAATGAACACCAAACCAATCACGGTTCAATATTCTATTACCGAATATGGCGCAACCCTCGCACCTTTAATTGATGAATTAGCGAATTGGGGTGTAAAGTATCGTAAATCGGTTCATGGATAATAAAAAAACCAACTTTTAAGCCATTCAAGATAATACAAACGTAATTACCAGCTTACTATTACAGCTTTATTAAGAGCAGTTTTAAGTCTCGTATTTACTTATTTAAAAATAGTCTTAAAAAATTCAAGCCTATTGGGCATGTTTTGGTTAATCCAATCTTCTACTTCAATCGGGAGTCTACCAGGATGTTTGATCATTGTGTAAGCAAATATTGCTGATTCTGCCATGTCTTCAGTTTTATAATTTTTCA
>JAUHXX010000068.1 GCA_030426825.1 Bacteroidia bacterium
CAATAATGAGAATAGGTATAACAATCGGTGTATAGGTCATCCACCCTTTCGTGTAAGAAAATAAGAAAGATGCAAAATAAGGATCTACAAAATTGAAGCCCTCTTCACCGTATGAATAGACTACCCAGTGACCGGTTTGAACTTTCCACAAAACAAAAGGAAGCGCCATAATAGGAAGTGCGATTAATAAAAACTTCCATATCTGTTTACTGAATAGTGTTTTTAGGATGGATAGGTAAAAATCTTTAGAGGGAAAAAAGAACGCAATCAGGCCTAATACAAGAATATTGGTTGGTCGTGTGATTCCGATTAAAGCCAATAGTCCCACAGCTATTAACAGCCACTTGATTTTTGCATCTGATTTATAGTTGAGAAGGCATAAAATTAGGCCATTAATCATGAAGAAATTATGGATATGCGTTACGGATTGATCATAAACCGTATAAAAGAAGATATTTGTACCAAAAACAATCAAAAAAACGCAAAAAAGGGCTGTTTTTGTCGAAAAATTCAATTTTTCAAGCACTTTTCGCATAAAAACCAATCCAAAAAAGAGATAAACGTAGAGCCCAATGATAAACCAAATTTGATAGCTACTTGAAAAGCCATCAGCGGGCTTATTGAAAATCAAAGCTGTTAAATGCCCTGCAAAGAAGAATGGACTGTAGAGTACAGTGACTCCAGGAAATGTTTTATTTACTTTCTCCCCATCTTCTAATTCAATCACAAAGTCTTTGATGGCACCTTCTGCATAATGTGGCTTAGCCTTGGTTTCAATAAACTGATAATCGAAATCTTGATAAATGAAAATTGCCGGAAGATAGGCATAGTAGGCTTGGGCATCCCCCGCTATCGGTCGCTCATAAGGACTTGTAAAATCTTTGGAAAATAGATGAAAAACGAACAGCAAGGTGACAAGAACCAATATGACTTGTTGCTGTTTTATAAATTTTATCATCCCCAATTTCTTAATCGATCATCAAAATAGATGTTTTTTGCATCTAATTGCTCGATAAGTGCTACTTTAAATTTAGGGATTTCTGATTTTTCGAGAACTGAAGTCGGTAAAAATAAAACCAAATCACCTTTATATTTAAAACTGATTAAATCAGACTGATGTAATTCTACGCGTTGCAAGCCTTCGTAGTAGAATAATTTCATTTCACGAGCAAAATAGCCTATCACCTTATCATTTAATCCAATTCTAAATGAATCACCTTTGGCTTTGATAGCGACAACAAAAATCAGAGATTCTACGATTAAAATAATCAGCACCAATATGATGGCCACCATCAAATTTGATTCAATTACCCACAACCGAATAAACAGTGTTAAGGCGCCGGCCATGAACAAAGTTTCAAGCATGGTATAGTTCATTGCTCGTTTAGAAAACGTTTTAGAAATTTTACTTTCATAATTGAATTGAGAAAAAGCTTTCATGTCTTTAATTCCTTGCCAACGGGCCTTTACACGCAACAAGCCTATTAAAAAAATCAGAAAGGCAATACCCGTCATGATTTCATATTTGTAGGGCATGGCCTTTAGATGAATATTTGAAATGGCTAAATCAAAAACAATGGTCAGAGCCATCATGGTGAAGATGGCCAAAAGCAACATAGAAAAAATGTTTACTGCTTTATTCATCAGCTGTTTCCTCAGTTGTTTCTGTTTCGCTTTCAGCAGCCTCTTTATTGGCTGCGTTTTCAGCAATGTTGATCATTTTTAGCTGAGTTTTTAAGGCTTCAATTTCGCTCTTAGTTTTAGCAATGCTCTCGTTTACACTTTTGAACAAAGGATTGCTTTCGTCAGCATTGGCAAAAAACGCCATATTGGTCTCATATTTCGCAATTTCTGCGTTCAGTTTTCCAATTTTAGAACGAATAAAGCTTCTTTCTTTATCTAAATTATGTTCTTGGTTTTTACCGCCGAGTAATGAGTTCAGTTTTGATTCGAACATCATCTTGTCCTTCTCCTCTTTGTCCATTTCGATAGCATCATACTTTTCGTCTAGAACAGCCTTGTAAGCCTTATATACTCTATCTTTTTCTTTAAAAGGAACGTTGCCAATTTGAGCAAACTTTGCCGAGAACTTTTTTAGATCAGCTACTGCTTTTTTCGCGTCTTTACCCACCTTGTATTTGGTAATCTCAGCAATTACGGCCTCTTTGGCTGCTAAATTGGCTTTGCTATCAGCATCTGCCTTTTCAAAATGACCGTCTTTTGCAGCGAAGAAAAAATCAATATGCTCTCTGAATTTTTTCCAGAGCTTGTTTTCATACTTCGGGCCAGCAGAACCTGCCTCTTTCCAACGTTTCTGAATCGCAACAATTTTTTGCGTTGTTCCTTTCCAATCTGTTGATTCTCTTAAGGCCTCAACTTCAGCTATCAACTGCTCTTTCTTCTCCTTAACACCATCAAAGGCTGAATTCTTTTCTCCGTAAAACTCCTTTTTACGCCCGAAAAAATCATTACAAATTCCTCTAAACTCTTTCCAAACAGCATTATTCTCTTCCTTCGGCCCAAAACCTATCGTTTTCCATTCTTCTTGAATCGCGATAATCTCTTCAGTTGCTTTTTGCCAATGTTTGTGACTCTCCATTTCTCTGGCGGCAACTTCACTTACTTTTTCTATAAGCGCCTTCTTTTTCTCTATGTTTTCAGCTCGCTCTTCTCTTCTTTCTTGATAAAACTTGTGAACCTTCTCATAAATAGCATTTACGGTTCCCCAGTATTCATCTTTTATCTCATCCCAATCTTTTTGATGCGTGCCGCCAATATTATTCCATTCATCCTGATAAGCGTGTAGCTTTTCCTCAACTTCTTTGATTTTTTCTAGCTTCAACAATCCTTTCAACTGTTCGATTAAATCTTTCTTCAGTTTAAGATTTCGATTCAGGTCATGATCCTTGATATCCTTATAGATATTGATGTTATACCTGAAGCTCTCCACCAAACTAGAAAACTCTTTTTGAATGGCTTGCCTTTTATCTCTAGGGATAGGTCCTGCTTCTTTCCAACTTTCTTGAATATCGTTTAGACGCCCAATTGCTCTTCCAATATTTTCTTCATTCTGGATGAGATCAGCTAGAGCAGCAATTAGTGCCTTCTTTTTCTCAAGGTTTGCTTTCTCGGCATCTTTTTGCGCTGTAACCTCAATTTTTTTCTTGTCTTTAAACAATTGAGATAATCGCTTAAATTCTGCAACATACTCAAATTCAGGCGTGCCTATTTCCTCAGCAGTCTCACCTGCTTCAATTCGTTCTAATTTTCTGATTTCCCATTGACGCTCAACTTCATCTTGAATTTTATAAAACTCGGTGGTCAATTCGTTAAACTCATTAACATCATTAATAACGGTGTCTTGATGTGCTAATTCGTTCAGTCTAGCTACAATTTCAGCCTTCATAAGCGTTGGGAATAAATAAGATTAAATAACAGTTTCCATGTTGAAGTTGGTCAACTTCACGAATTCGTTAATTCTGTTGTCAATATCTGATTGAGTTAAGTTCATTAAAGCCTCAGTACCAAATTTCTCAACACAAAAAGAAGCCATAGCCGAACCAGCAACCACTGCACTTTTCATATTCTCGAAAGAAATGTCTCCTGATTTTGCAATGTATCCGATAAATCCACCAGCAAAAGTATCACCTGCACCGGTTGGATCAAACACTGATTCTAATGGTAATGCCGGTGCAAAGAAAACTGAATCGTGATCAAACAATAATGCTCCGTGCTCACCTTTCTTGATGATCAAATATTTTGGCCCCATGGCCATAATCTTTTTAGCAGCAGTTACCAATGAATACTCGCCAGACATTTGTCTTGCCTCTTCATCATTAATAATTAACACGTCCACTAATTTGACAGTTTCCATTAAATCATCCCAAGCAATATCCATCCAAAAATTCATGGTGTCCATTGCGATTAATTTAGGACGAGTTTCTAAACGCTCTATCACTTGTCTTTGAACTGCAGGAGCCAAATTTCCTAACATCAAAAACTCAACTCCTTGATAAGAAGCTGGTACAATTGGGTCAAAGTTTTCTAAGACATTTAGTTCTGTAACTAAGGTGTCTCTTGAATTCATATCGTTGTGATATTTTCCTGACCAGAAGAATGTTTTTTCTCCTTGTTTGATTTGAATTCCTTCAATATCGATTCCTCTCGATTTAAGGTCATTCAATGTTTCGTCTGGGAAATCTTCTCCTACTACTGAGACGATTTTTTGATCGTTAGTGAAATATGCTGACGAGATCGCAATGTATGTTCCTGCTCCCCCAATTATCTTGTCTGTTTTACCAAATGGTGTTTCAATTGCGTCAAATGCAACGCTTCCTACAGTTAATAAACTCATTCTTTGTTTTTTAAATCAGCTACAAATATACGGTTAATGGATTAACAATGCTGTAATACTATAATCAATTTAATGCTCTAATGTTTGCGTTTGAAAGAAGTAAAAAAAGTTTTTGAAACTTGATTACAACGTTAAATTATTTTCGAGATTAAAAATTAATGCATTATAGATTTGGAAAGATTATAGTATTTTCAAGGGATGAATATTGAAGAGTACAGAGAATATTGTTTAGCTAAAAAAGGTGTGACAGAGGAAACACCATTTGGGCCAGACGTGTTAGTTTTTAAAGTAATGGGTAAAATGTTCGCACTTTGCGATATCGAAAAATTTGAAAGCATTAACTTGAAATGTGAACCTGAATTGGCATTGGATTTAAGAGAAAAATATGCAGCAGTTAATCCAGGATATCATATGAATAAACAGCATTGGAATACCGTTGTTGTTAATGATGATGCCCCAGATGATTTAATTTATTCTTGGATTGATGACTCTTATGATTTAATCGTTGCTTCATTGACAAAAAAGTTGAAGTCAGAGTTGAAGGATTTATAATGAATAAATCATCTGATATACAATTAAGGCCTCTTGAATTAAAAGATGTTGGAATTCTTGAAAAATGGGATAATGAACCACATGTTAAAGAGTCAGGTTGGGATGAGGGTTGGGATTGGGAAGAAGAAATTACTGCCGAGTATGATTGGCGTTGGATGTTTATGGCCGAACTCAATGGTGCTCCTTTGGGTTGCATTCAGATTATTGATCCTAAAATAGAAATTACTCAAGATTGGGGAGAAGTTGTTGAAAATTTAAGAGCCTTAGATATTTGGATAGGTGATACCTCTAACTTAGGTCAAGGATACGGAACAGTAATGATGAAATTAGCCCTAGAATTTTGTTTCGAAAATCAAAAAGTTCAAGGCGTTCTGATTGATCCACTAATTACGAATCACAAAGCAATTCGGTTTTACGAAAAGTTGGGTTTCGAGTTTGTAGAAGAACGTTTTTTTGGAGAAGAGGGTGAACAAGATCACTGTAAGGTTTATTTTCTTGATCGTGATAAATGGGTTGAAAAATAAATGGCAAGAATAGACAAATATCTCTGGGCGGTTCGCCTCTTCAAAACCAGAAGCATGGCTGCTAACCAAGTCAAGTTAGGCAAAGTTTTGATAGATGGTAAAGAGGTAAAGTCTTCAAAGAATTTGAAAGTTGGAGAGCAGTTTTCCGTCAAGAAAAACACCGCTATTTTTACTTATGAAGTTGTTGAATTGCTAGAAAAACGTGTGGGAGCAAAACTGGTAGAGAATTATTTGAAAGACCTGACACCACTTGAAGAAATTGAAAAATACAAGGCCTATCAAGCTGCACAAAGTCAATACCGTCAATCTGGATTTGGAAAACCCACCAAAAAAGACCGAAGAAAAATCAATAAATTTTTGGGTGATTAACAGGAAAAACTTTAGAATCTCTAACAAAATGATTGAACTTATTCTATTATTAGCTTACCCCGTTCGGTTTTGAACTGATAAAAATAAATTCCCGAATTCAGATGTTGGGTTTGGAGATTAAAAGAATTCATCCCGGCGTTGACTAATACTTTTCTTCTAAAAACCTCTACGCCTTTTACATCAACAATAACAAAGTCTGTCGAAGAAGGTAATGATGAATCAAAAGATATTGAAAACAAACCTGAACTAGGATTCGGGTATATTTCAAAACCTATTAAATCATTATTCTGCAAATTGCCCTGGGAATTAGGGTCTAAAACGTGAAGTGTTGTCCCAGACAATTTTTTTACAACCACAGTGATTGTATCGCAAAATGTGGATTGACACCCTGATGTGTCGTCAACAGTCAAACATAAATTATACTGACCTGGAGTTGTATATAGGTAGGTAGGAAACTGCTGCGTGCTTGTACCTCCGTCTCCAAAATCCCAAAAGTGGCTTATGAATCCTCCATATGAAGTGTTATAAGCCCAATAATTATTTACACTTGAAGTATCTTGAAAGAGGTTAAAAGACGCATTGCAATCAAATAAATAGCCTGACACTATAGTGTCAAACATCATTGCATTAGCGTTTAGACAGTCTGGGCCTTGAACATTAATATCAATCCACCGATCAGTAAAAACTTGAGATTGATAGGTGTGTGCTACAGTGTCATCAAAGTATGTTGTGCCTTCACCTACATGCCAAATATAATTGCATGATGGTGGGTTATAAGGAGCCGTTGGGAAAAATGACCAATCCATATTAAGGGAATCTGAAGAATACGAAAAGCGCGGGTCACAATTAAATCCACCTGGTTGGTTTATTGTTGTGAAAGTTCCAAAAATTGAGTCTTGACAAGAAGTTAATGTATCTGTAACTACTCCATTGAAATAATAATTTCCATTATTCATTAAGAGTATATCTAATATTGGCCACTGTTCGCTCGCATATCCTTGATCTACAAAAAAACCGAACGAATCGTAAACATAAATCTCTGCCGATCCTTTTGAAGGGTCGCCCAGATTTGAAAAATTAAAGTTCATTGAAAAACCTGTGCTGCTCGTAGTGTCTGTTGTGTAGGATATGCCGCATTGGCTATAGGAGCCAAGTGCAAATACCAGTAAAAATAAAACCAAATTACTTTTCATATACTTAAGTTTGGGATTTAATTGCAAAACTAATCCTTTTTAAACTAAAATAGCTCATGCAGAACTATTACTTTATCAGTTTATTTGCATTAATGTTCTCTTGTGTGAATAATGATTTAGAGACATTTTCAAATGAAGATGAAAACTTTTTGACCGATTCTAGCCAAACCTTGTTTAAAGATACACTTATTTCGAATCCTGATTTCGACTTCGAAAACTGCCCAAAGGCGTGGGATCTTGAAGAAGCCATGGCAGCACCTGATAGTTTTTGTTCGATTGCCTTATTGCCAAATGATGGCCGTGAAAAATTAACCGAAGTTCCGGAAGAATTAAAGCAAATGCCTTATTTGCGAAGTCTGTATATAGATCGCAATCGAATTACACATATTCCATCTTTTTTATCCAATCTAGAGGAGTTGTGGATGGGCCAGTCTGCATTAAAAGAATGTCCTACAGGAATAGAAAATCTTGAAAAATTGAAAGTACTGGATCTTGCTTACAATCAAATTTCTGAATTAGATCCGGCCATTTTTACCATGAAAAATTTGGAAGTATTAGCCTTGTTCGATAATGCTTTAAGCGAACTGCCACCCGAAATCGGAGAATTAAACCAGCTTAAAAAGTTGGCCCTTAGCGGTAATTCTTTAGAAAAACTCCCCTTAGAAATAACACAATTAAACAATTTAGAAGAGCTGTATCTAAATGATATGGGGCTCGGTGATGATGCTTTTCCACTTGGTATGGAGGGATTAAAAAGCCTAAAAAAGCTTAGCATTGGATCTGACATGAGTGGTGGTGGAGACGGCAATAGTTTTTCTGAAATACCAGAGTGGATTTATGAATTAGATTCATTAGAAGAGTTAACCCTAAGTTGGGGCCAAATAACTTCAATTTCTTCTGAAATTGGTGAATTGAAAAATCTCCGAGTCTTAATTGTCGAAGGAAATATGATTTCTAGTTTGCCAAAAGCCATTTATGAATTACCGAAACTAGAATATCTGGCAATAGGTGACAATGAATTTGAGGAAGAACAATTAGAGGAAATTAAGTTAAATTTGAGAGAAGATGTGGAGCTCAGTATTGAAGTTGAAGTTGGTTGTTAATCAATTATTAGCCTCCCCTTTCTTTCATCCAGCTGATAGAAGTATAGGCCTGGGTCTAAACCATAAACCTCAATTGATTCACTGTTCTTGCCGATTTCATAAAAAATCGTTTTTCGGTACACCTCAACTCCTTTAATATCAATTAGCACAAAATCTGCAAATCCATTTAACCTAGAATCAAAAGAAAAATAACACTTGCCTGAATTCGGGTTTGGGTAAAGTTCAAATTCTTCAAATCCTAATTCATTAACAGAAGAAGAACTGTTTGGGTCAAGCACGTTCAAGGTTGTACCTGACACCTTTTTAACCACTACATCAATGGTGTCGCAAAATGTTGATTGGCATCCTGAAGTATCGTCAACGGTGAGACAAAGATTATACTGGCCAGGTGTCGTGTAGAGATATGTTGGAAACTGCTGTGTGCTTGTTCCTCCATCACCAAAATCCCAGAAATGTGAAATAAACCCGCCGTAAGAAGTATTATAAGCCCAAATATTACTGCTATTGGATGTGTCAGGAAATATATCAAACGAAGCGCTGCACTCCAACAAATATCCAGATACAATAGTGTCAAATGCCATAGCATTACCATACAAGCAATCCGAGCTCTCAACGTTAACGCTAATCCAACGTTCTGTAATGACTTGTGACTGATAGGTGTGCATCAAAGGGTTTCCGAACAACATAGGAGATCCTCCTACAACCCACTTGTAAGTACATGAGGGAGGGTTATAGGCCGCAGTTGAAAAAAATTCCCAGTCCATGTTCAAGGAATCAGAAGTATACGAAAAGACAGGGTCACAATCAAAACCTCCCGGTTGATTTAAAACAGTGAAAGAGCCAAATATTGAGTCTTGACAGGCAGTTGCAGTGTCCGTTACCACACCGTTATAGGTGTAATTTCCATTAGAGAGTGGTATCAATGTAGTGAAAGTTGGCCATTGATTATCTGCATATCCAAGATCTTGAATGTTCTCATTTCTATCATAAATATAAATCTCAGCTGATCCTTGCGAAGGATCGGCTAGTGCTGAAAAGTCAAAAGTGATTTCAAAACCAAACATGGCAGAGGTATCCACAGAATGGGTAATACCACACTGACTTATACCTGTTCTTGGTGTTAAAAGAAATATCAATAAAATAACAACGTAAAATTTCATGTTTTTTGGGTTTTCGAATTCCATCAAAAGTATATATTTTAGTTATATTGCCTATGTATCAGATTATACTTTTACAATGAAGCATATATTAGCCTTTCTTTTTATTACATCTTTTACCTGGTCTTGTTCAAATGAAAATGAATCAATCCCAGCACAACAAATTAACGAAACTTCAGACAGTCTTTATGTAGATTCAAGCCTTGTAGACACCTTAATTATCATTGAACAAAGCGATTTAAGAGAAGAAATTGATGTGTCAAAACTACTTGCTAAATCAAACCAATCATTCGAATTACCCTTAATTATTGACTCAACTTTCATTGAAAAGTATGCTCTGCAAGGCGAAGAAGCGGAATACAATTTAACCTATCCTGAAGCGAAATATTTAGGTTTTGAATTTCCTGACGGAGATTTAGTGTCAGGAGGATCTTGGCGTATCAACACCTTTATAAAAATTGATTCTATGAAATCTGTTGGCGCATATGAAGATTATCTAGAAAGCCTTGATTTAGGACAGGCCAGATATTGTATCGGCCAAGTTATTGGAAGTCTTGCAATTAATTCTCAATCTCAAATGCTGATTTGGAATCTTGATTACGCAACCTATGAAGCTTGCCCATATGGATACGGCACCTATGTGTTTGGAACAATCTTTACAAATGGTGTAGGTACTAACACTTGTTTATTGGCTGAAGAGTCTGGGGGTGGGGATCCACCCTCATGGGGAGAAGGATACATGCAAACGGAAATCTCTGACACTACCGTTACAGTTTTCAGTATTGACTCATGGGGAGAATACGGAGATGATGGTGAAGATGACATTGTGGAAAAGCAAGAAAGAACAGAGGTTTTATCTATCGGATCTCATGGCTTCGTAATGGTTAAAAAAGGTGGAGGTTACGAATATTGATCTGGACGTTCTGCACCCCCATCAGAATAATGTAATACTAGCATTACAAATTGAACCCCAAGTCTAAATAGAATTAGAATAAGGGCTACCATCCAAGATTGCGGCCCCCAAATTGAACTGAGAAGTACAAGCAACAGCATGCAAAACAACATGACAATTGGCCCGAATAACACGTGACTGGCAACAGCAAACATTCCTTTAAATCCTCCGGATAATGTCTTGTGTTTTTGGCCTGCGAAAAGATCAATTGTAAACTCTATAAAATAACGCGTACCGATAATTAGAAAAAGGACTACCAGGTCAATTTGTAAATGTTCCATTAAAGGATTTATAATTGTAGGCTGAAAGAAAAGACCCTCTTGACCTAGAATTTGAAGTGATTTAAAAACAAAACCATTATCGGTAAAATATCCTACGGCAAATTCAATTAAAATTTGATCAAATAGAACAATAAATATGGCTCCTATTACGAGACCAACACAAATTAACATTGTATTCGTGACCAATTCTGAGAGGTATGTTTTAAAGAATGATTTTTCTTGAAATCTTTCGACCTTAGAGACTCTTTTTTTATAATATGTCTTAGCCCATGGCATGAAAATGAATGAGAAACATACATAACCCGCCAGCATAAAAATATTCTCGAAGACGTAGATAATGACTACATCACCAGGGTCAAGATTAACATGAAAAATTAGATAGTATACAAAACCTGCAAAGAAAAACAGATCAAATAACGAAAAGCCTACCTTCTTTGTTAACTTGTTATTTGCCAAGAGACTAGTCTTTAATTAGTTTAGATGATAATTCCCCGACCTTAACTATATATGTTCCGGATGCTAAGCTTGATAAATTAGCTTGCTGAACGGACCCTACCGAAACAATTTTCTTGGTCAAAATCAAATTTCCTTTCAAGTCAAATAATTGAATCTCTTCAGCTGATGATGACTTAAAATAAACTAAATCATGCACTGGATTGGGATAAAACTGTAACTCAGAATCTGTAAGTTCATTAAAGCCAGATGGATCAACAGTTTGGTCTAACCAACTTACGTCATACGACCACATTGATCGTGAATAGGTCCCAGCCACCAATTTTTTATTGAACAAGTCCAATTCTAATTCACTGATTGTTGCTAAAGGCAAGTCCATTCCGACATAATTCCAGTTTAATCCACCATCTTCTGTAAAGTAAACACCACCGTCTAGCGCAGCAAATAAATAATCATCATCATAACCCGGAACGCTTAAGATATCATTAACAGTTATACCAGGTAAGTTCGCTGAAATGTCGATCCAAGTTGCTCCATCATCTGTTGTTTTATACAAATAAGAAACTTCTTCATTGTATTTATAACCAGACATGCCAACAAACACAGTGTTATTGAAATTTGGTGAACATCTTACAGCTGTTACATATCTATCCGGTAAAGTTCCTGTGATATCAGTCCAGCTCCAAACGGTCCCTGATCGATCCCCCCTCCACATTAAACCGTCACTGGTTCCGACATACAATTTATCTGAATTACTGATGGGTTGATCAATTTCTGAAATATAGTGCCTCTTCTCTTGACCAATAAATGACCCCATTGCAACTCTGGTTAAATCAGGACTAACAGAATTATAGAAACCAAACGGAGCACCATCCATTTGATGAATTTCGGATGATCCAATAAACAATTCTCCGGTAGTTTCATTCACCAAATATGGCATATCCCAAGCAACGCGATCTGGCGCACTGATACTTGGTGAAACATCTTGCACATCAAAGGTGATGAGGTTTTGATAAGTTAAGCCTCCATTCTGTGTTTCAAAATATACGCCACCCATATCATCTTCTAGAAATGTTACTCTAAAACCATCTCCGCCATAGAGTCTAGACCAATTATTAAACTGAGATGCGTTTCCTGAAAGTGATCCATTATCTTGAGCACCACCGGCATAAACTCCCGGACTGATTTTATCTTGTTCAATGTGGTAAAATTGGGTAACCGGGATGTTTTCAATATCTATCCAAGTTGAGCCATTATTAGTTGTTTTATACAAACCACCATCAGTTGCAATTATGTAAGATGTTGCACTTAAATATACGATTGCATGTTTATCAGCATGAACAGTATAATCCCACCAGTTAGGCACATTTTGAGTCCAGCTCGACCCACCATCTTGTGACTTGAACATATCAACACCAGGCACCATTAATTGATTGTTATCATAAGGGTTGAGGTAAACTTCACCGAAATACCAACCGAACCCTCCTTGAACGTCTGTAGGTAAGCCTCCAGAATGCACATTAAGTGGTGCCCAGTTCGCGCCTCCATCTGTTGTTTTGTAGATGTCAACAATATCTAAGCCTGTGCCTGTATAAGATGCATAAAGCGTATTTGGAGCGACATCTGAAATGGCTAAACCAATTCTTGATTGATCGCCGGTTGGCAAACCATTTGAAAGTATGTTCCAAGTATCACCCCCATCTGTAGTTTTATAAATTTTTGCATCAGGCCCCGTCACTTTTGCCTGAAAAGGCAAATTGATTCTGTTAAAACCGGTTGCATACAATATGTCCGGGTTTGACGGATCCATCACCATATCAATTACCCCTGAAGAGTCAGAAATGAATAACACATTTTGCCAAGTTGTTCCTCCATCAGTTGTTCTATAAACCCCACGATTACCTGGAGTTTTTTCATAGGTGTTGCCTAAAGTGCTCACAAAAATTCTGTCCGAATCAGTAGGGTCTATGGCTATTTCAGTAATTATTGCTGTTTCTTCTAAACCTATTTGTGTCCAGGTTGTTCCGGCATCTGTACTTCTGTAAACACCATTTCCTAGATGTGATCCTCCTCCGAAATTTTTATCTCCAGTTCCAACATATACAGTGTTTTCATCATTGGGATCTAACTCAATTTCTCCGATTGCCAAGTAGGCATGATCATCAAAAATCGGATTCCAAGTTGAACCTCCGTCTGTTGTTTTAAAAATTCCTCCATTGGCTGAACCAG
>JAUHXX010000069.1 GCA_030426825.1 Bacteroidia bacterium
TAAAGATTTTAATGATGATGAAATCACTTCGTTTGGATGGACAACTCATCAGGTGGCAGGAACATTTACTGAATGGGAGGCTAGTTCAGCTGGTGGAGCACCCAATCCTTATGCTGCGATTTCAAATTATGACGGTTCAGTCAATGAAGTTGCTGATGTATGGTTAATTTCTCCATCTGTAGATTTATCTAGTTTTTCTACTCCGAAACTGTCATTTGATAATGCGTACAACTACACGGGACCCGCTTTAGAAGTGTACATTTCAAATAATTATATGTCAGGTTCACCAAACACTGGAACATGGACGGACATAACATCTATGGCAAACTGGTCTTCTGGTGGATTTACATTCGTCAATTCCGGATTAATTGACATTTCTGCTTATACGGGAACAAATGTACATATAGGATTTAGATACCAAGGAACAGGCTCAACAGGTAGCACCTGGGAACTTGATAATATCTTAATAAAGGATTAACTTTCCTTAAAAGTTAAATGAATAATTTTAAATAAAAACAATATGAAAAAAACTTTACTTTTTATTGCAACTGTTTTGACCATTGGGTCTGCAAATGCACAGGTGTATATCACTGATGATTGGACTGGTGGTACTTTAACCAGCAACAATAACTGGATTACCTATACAACAAATGGTTCTTTTGACTGGGTAGCCTCAGATTTAGGGTCAACAGGTGATTTTTATGCGAGAATGTCAAATTATGATGGAGCAAATAACTTAGTTGAGTCTTGGTTGATTACTCCAGCTTTAGATTTATCGGGAGCTACAGATCCTTATTTATCTTTTAGAAATGCATATAATTTTAATGGTGCTCCTTTAGAAATGTATGTTTCTACAAATTACACAGGTACAGGTGACCCTAACGCGGCAACTTGGACAGATATTACATCTTCTGCAACATGGTCAGGAGGAAGCTTTAACTGGGCAAACTCAGGAGATATTAGCTTATCTAGCTACCTTATGAGTGGTGTTTACATTGGCTATAAATACAATGGATCTGCCTCTGATGGAAGTACGTGGGAAATTGATGACTTCTTGATTCAGGAAGGTCAAACTGTAAATACGATCACTTCTATTTACGACATTCAATTTTCAACTGCTCCAGGTGGAGAATCTCCACAAGATGGTAATGTAGTAACTACTAAAGGTGTTGTTACTGGTGTATATCAAATTGGAACAAACGCGGATCGTTTCTTTATTCAAGATGGTGACGGCGCTTGGAACGGTATTTATGTTTATGAAAACGGATACACTGTTGCAATTGGTGACTCAGTATTGGTAACTGGAGAAGTAACTGAATACTTCGGTTTGACTGAGATTTCATTTGTCAGTGATGTTACAATTTTGAACTCTGGAAATGCTATGCCTAATCCAGCAGTAGTAACTAACGCAACATTAGGTAACGAAGAGTACGAAGGCGTTTTGGTAACATTAGAAGATGCTATTTGTATTACAACTGAAAATCAATACGGTGAATGGACTGCAAATGACGGAACTGCAACTTTTGTAACAATTGATGACGATTTATTACCGGCTATGTATTCTCCGGTATTAGGAGATGGATATGACATCACTGGTATCAGACATTTTGCGTTTGATTTAAACATCATCTACCCTACTTCAAGTTCTCAAATCGTAACTGTAGGATGGGCTGGAATTGATGAGAACCACCCAACGTTCTCAATTTACCCTAATCCTGCAACTGATGTGATTACATTAAACGTTGATCCAACTGCGATTGTAAATGTTTATTCTATTTCTGGAGCAGCTGTTTATACTGGAACTGCTACTAATACAATTGATGTATCAAATTTAGATGCTGGAATCTACACTGTTGCTGTTACCACAAACGGAGTAACAGAATCTCAAAGATTAGTGATTAGATAATTACAAATGAATTCAATAAAAAACCTCCTTAGAATTTCTAAGGAGGTTTTTTTTTATGTCTTTATAATAGAGATTTTACTCAGCGTCCAACTCAGCTCTTATTCTCTGGCTAAGCTGTCTATTATACGTTTCTTTCAACCAGTTGAGATAGTTGTCAGTTGCTTTAGTAATGCATTTTGTATAATGCTTTAAACGTCTCTCGATATCATCCTGCATTTCATTCAACAACAACAAACCATCATACATATCTTCTGAATTCTCTGCAATCACTTCAAAGTGGTTATCCAAAGAAACATCTACTGCTTCTTTACCTTTCTTCCCCTCTTCAATGCAGGTATCATAGACATGCTTCATTGAGAACTCTTCTAGCTTGGCAGGATTCTTTAACTTTTCTTTCAAGTTTCTTGAAAGCTCGTAATCCGCTTCAAATAACAAATCATCCTCTTCACTTAAACGTGCTTCTAAAAATCTATCCGGATAATTAAAGGCGTCTTGCCAGTCAATGTACTCTTGCCAGTAACCAAATCTTCTTACGTTATTCCCTAAGTCAATGACTTGGAATACGCTTTTATTTTTCAATTTTCTGGACCCACGACCTATCATTTGATGATAAAGTGTCAAAGATCGAGTGGCTCTGTTCAAAATGATCGTTTCTACTGTTGGTTCATCAAAACCTGTTGTCAGAATTCCTACAGATGTTAGAACAGCTCCAGGTGTCTCTTTAAACCACTTCAAAATATCTTTTCGATCGCCATCTGAGAAGGTGCTATCTAGATGTCTTACTTTATAATTGTGCTTCTTAAATAGATCATAAACCGATCTAGAAGATTCAATCCCTGAATTAAAAATTAAGGTCTTTTTCCCTACTGCCACCTCTTCATAGGCAAATAGTAATTTCTCTTGCATGAAGTAATTACTGTACACTTTATCAGAAGATGATACTGTAAAGTCTCCGTTAACACCTATTTTTAAACCGTGCAAGTTTACATCATAAGTGTATGTCTCTGCATTTGATAAGTACTCCTTTTCGATAAGGGATTTAATCGATTCACCAACAATCAACTTGTCGTAATTATCTTTTAAGGGTAATGCTTTATTAGAACTTAACGGTGTTGCTGTTACACCTAGAATATTGATGTTTTCGAAATATTGGAAAATCTTTCTAAAGGAATTATTGTGGGCTTCATCCACAATTACCAATCCTACATTTTCAATGAACTGCTTATTTTCTTGCAATCTATTGTTAAGGGTTTCAACCATTGCAGTGAATGATTGATATTGATCTTGATCATCTAAAGTTTTTACCAAGCTATTGATTACCTTATTTTCAACATTCAAGGCTGTCAATTGTTTTGAAGTTTGAACACACAATTCAATTCGGTGTGTTAGGATCAAAACTTTTTTATTGGTTTTTTTAATATAATCCTTGGCAATGTTTGAAAAGATGACCGTTTTACCTCCTCCAGTTGGAAGTTGGAACAAGAGATTAAAATTCTCTCCCTCCTTAACCAGCTCGTTAATTATCTGGTTTACAACCTTTTTCTGAAATGGATATAATTCTTTTTTCTTAAAAAGACTCTTGTCTATCATAATTGGAGGGGCCTATAAATCCGCGCAAAAATACGGCCTTTATATTGAAAGTCAAAATTAATCGGGTCTATTCTTGAAATCTTATTCACATTCTATTGCTTTTTTCTATTCGAGAATCAATTTTTTTGATGGATTTTCTGAAAATAATGTAAGGCAAAGACATTATATTTGTCAACCAATAAAAACGAAAATAAATCAATCCAAATGAGTGAAGGAATCGAAAAAGTAAAATGCCTAATTATCGGATCAGGACCAGCAGGTTATACAGCAGCTATTTATGCAGCTAGAGCAAATATGAATCCTGTATTATACCAAGGTTTGCAACCTGGAGGTCAATTAACAACCACCAATGAAGTAGAAAACTTCCCTGGTTACCCTGATGGCGTTACTGGACCAGAAATGATGATTCAATTGCAAAAACAGGCGGAGCGATTTGATGCAGATATCAGAAATGGTTGGGTTTCTAAAGTAGATTTTTCAGGACCTGTTCACAAAGTTTGGGTAGATGAGAAAACTGAAATTCACGCCGATACGGTTATTATTTCTACCGGCGCATCTGCAAAATATCTAGGATTAGAGTCAGAGCAGCATTATCTATCAATAGGTGGAGGTGTTTCTGCATGCGCAGTGTGTGATGGATTCTTTTATAGAGGACAAGAAACAATTATCGTAGGAGCTGGTGATTCTGCATGCGAAGAGGCGCATTACCTTTCAAAATTATGTACAAAGGTGACTATGCTTGTCAGAAGAGATGAGTTTAGAGCATCAAAAATCATGGCTGAAAGAGTAAAAAAGACAGAAAACATTGAGATTTTGTACAACACTGAAACTGTTGAAGTTTTAGGAGATGGACAAGGTGTTACCGGAGCCAAAGTGAAGAACAATAAAACTGGTGAAGAAACAGAAATTCCTGGAACAGGATTCTTTGTTGCTATTGGTCATAAGCCGAACACCGATATTTTTAAGGATTGGCTAGAATTAGACGAAACAGGATATATCATTCACAAGCCTGATTCAACTAAAACCAATATTGAAGGTGTTTTTGTATCAGGTGATGCTGCTGACCATGTTTACCGTCAAGCTGTGACTGCTGCAGGAACGGGATGTATGGCAGCTTTAGATGCTGAAAGATATCTTGCTGCAAAAGAAGGATAAGAAAATTTCAAATAGGATTGATGAAGCCTTTCGCCTTGCGGAGGGCTTTATTTTTTCATCAAGTTCATATCAAATGGAAGTCGGTTGATTATTGATCGACCTAAGGTCAATTCATCCGCATACTGCAATTCTGTTCCTACCGAAACTCCTCTTGAGAGGGTTGTCACTTTAATATCGAAATCAGCCAATTTTCTAAACAGATAAAAATTTGTGGTATCACCTTCCATTGATGCATTAAGGGCTAATATCACTTCAGAAATTTCACCTGTCTCAATTCGACTCATTAAACTTTCAATGTTCAGATCATTCGGACCGATACCTTCCATTGGAGAAATAACACCTCCTAAAACATGATAGGTTCCAAAATACTGCTGAGTGCTTTCAATTGCCAAAATATCTCTGATGTCTTCAACCACACAAATAAGTTCTTGCTTTCTAGAATCCTGCAAACAAATTTCGCAATGTTCGGCGTCCGATATATTACCGCAATTACCGCAAGTCTTGATGTTATTTTGAATTTCTCCTAAAGACTTTGAAAAGGCTTCTAACTCACTCTGATCTCTTTTTAACAGGTTTAATACCAGCCTCAATGCCGTCTTTTTACCGATTCCCGGTAAGGAAGAGAAATGTTCAACGAGATCTTCTAAGTATTTTGAAGGAATATTCACTTGACAAAAATAAAACAAAGTCTTTCATCAATCACGCGATATTTAATAGAATATCAACAATCTAAAATCAATAATTAATATCTTAGAGGGTATGTACACAGCAACTGTCGAAAAAGTAGAATTAAATTTTAAGTTACCTGCGGGTACCTCAAGAGGTATCCTTAAATCCAAAAACTCTTGGATTGTGAAGTTGAGTGATTCAAACAACCCAGGAAAAATCGGAATCGGAGAGGCATCAATCATTGAGAATTTATCCCCTGAATGGAGCGATCAATACGAAAGTAAACTTCATGAATGTATAGAAAAAATCGACAGTCATGTGCAGACTAAATTTGTTCATTTAAAGTCATTCCCTTCAATCAGATTTGCCTTTGAAGCTGCATATCAAAACTTACTTCAGTCTGAGAACGTTTTTTATCCTAGTGAGTTTACACAGGGTAAAGAATCTATTAAAATCAATGGATTGATTTGGATGGGCGAAAAAGATTTCATGTTAGATCAAATAAAAACTAAGTTGGATAATGGATTCGATTGCATCAAATTAAAAATAGGAGCAATTGATTTTAATGCTGAATTGGACCTATTAAAATTCATTCGTTCTAGATTTTCTAAAGAAACGGTAGAAATTAGGGTAGATGCTAACGGCGCATTCAAGGCTTCAGAAGCATTAGATAAACTGAACAAATTAGCGCAACTTGATATTCACTCAATAGAACAGCCGATTCAAGCCAAACAATGGGAATCTATGGCTGAATTGTGCAAAAACACTCCTCTACCGATTGCATTAGATGAAGAGTTAATTGGAATTAAAGAAATTGATTCTAAGCTATTGATGTTATCTTCGATAAAACCGCAATACATTATATTGAAACCTTCTTTAATTGGTGGATTTGAGTCGAGTGATGAATGGATTGATTTAGCGAATTCCTATAACATTAAATGGTGGATAACCTCAGCATTAGAAAGCAATATTGGACTAAATGCTATTGCCCAATATGCTTATACAAAAAGAAACCCCATGCCTCAAGGATTGGGCACGGGGTTACTGTTTACGAATAATTTAGAAAGTCCTTTACAGTTGAAAGGCGATCAATTATTTTACAATATTTAATAGAATGTTACTTCGCCGTTGTCAACACTGTACATAGCTCCAACGATTTCAATATCTCCATTTTTTTCTAATTCAGCCAATATTGGGCTTTTTTCTCTGATTTCTTTGATAGACTCATGCACGTTTGCTTCGGCTACTTTTTCTGCGTAAGCCGGAGAATACTCTGTATCTGCTCCTATTTTATCCATTGCAGGTTTTATTTTTGACAACAGAATTGATAAGTTACCCATTTCTACGTGCTTACATGCTCCATGAACTGCACCACATTTGGTGTGCCCCATTACCACTACAATTTTGGAACCTGCTAGTTTACAGGCAAACTCCATGGATCCTAAAATATCTTCATTGATAATATTTCCAGCTACTCTTGCAGAAAAAATATCTCCTATTCCTTGATCAAATACAAGCTCAGCCGGAACTCTTGAATCAATACAACTTAATATTACAGCAAACGGAAATTGTCCTGTACTTGTCTCTAGCACTTGTGTTTTAAGATCTCTTGAAGCTTTGTTATTTTCAACGAATCTTTTGTTGCCCTCTACTAATATTCTGTGTGCATCTGCAGCAGTTAAATTTTCTTGTGTTTCTTTTGTTTGTGTTCTCATTTTATATTTTTTTTCTATTAATAATTTTATCTCAGCCGTTTAAACGGTCTTTAATTTTTCAGATCCTAGTACCTCTACATTAATATTTCTATCCTCTGCAGAATCAATAAAATCTTTCAATGCTTCATTGACATCATAATCCATATCTACGCATTTGGTTAAATCTAGCACCACATCACTGCCGTCTTTAATATTTTCCAATGTCGACATGATATTTGCCTTATTCATGAAGTTAGCATGAGCGGTCAATACCAATGTAATGGTTTCCGTATTTCCATCACTTTCGTGAAAAGATTTAGTAATTGAAGTTTCGTGTGAATCAGCATCATTCTTTCTCTTTACAAAGTAAGATACTTTGTAGTTTTTATACATTAAAATGATGAACGCTACAATCATTCCGGCTCCAATCCCTTTTAATAAATCTGTCAAAAGCATAACAATGATAACTACAAAGAAGGGCACAAACTGTTCCCAGCCTGCCTTCACCATTTGTTTCATTGACTTTGGAGAAGCTAATTTATATCCTATTAACAATAATACCGCCGCCAAAGTTGCTCTTGGAATCATATTTAAAACGCCAGGAATGGCAATTACGAAAACCAATAAAAATACACCATGAATAACCGCAGACCATTTCGATTTAGCACCTGCTGTTATATTGGCTGTAGAACGCACAATAACTTGAGTAATTGGTAATCCCCCTAACAATCCTGAAATCGTATTTCCAATTCCTTGAGCTCTTAGCTCTTTGTTCATTGGAGTTCTTCCTTTGGCAGGGTCCATCTTATCAGTAGCCTCAACGCACAATAATGATTCTATTGACGCTACAAGCGCTATTACTACAGCGATTCTCCAAACTGCTGGATCGCTAATAGCAGAGAAGTTAGGGAAGTACAACATTCCTTTAAATTCTTCAAAGTTCTTTGGTGTTGGTACATTCACCAAATGCTCACCCGTTACTTGCAAATCTGCATTTCCGCTTAATAATAAACCAACTACAACAGAAACTACGATTGCCAACAAAGGGCCTGGGATTAAATTCAAGAACTTGTTATTCTTGATAAACTTCATTCCCCAAACAATCAAAATTATGATTGAAATAACTGCAATAATTGTGGCACCAACATGGATGTTTTCTAACATATACCCCAACTCGGAAAAGGTGTTGTGACCGTCAACCTGTAAAAATTGTAAATCTCCCTCAGGATCTTTATCATACCCAAAAAAGTGAGGTAATTCTTTGATAAAAATGGTTATTCCAATTCCGGCTAGCATTCCTTTTATCACTGAAAAAGGAATAAAATATGCCACAAAACCAGCCTTTATAAGTCCTAGAATAAATTGAATTACTCCAGCAATAGCAACTGCCAGAGCAAATTTTTCGAAGCCTCCATTTCCGAAGCCTCCAAATTCTATAATTGCAGCTGTTACTATAGTAATTAACCCTGCTGCTGGTCCACTCACCCCATATTTTGAGCCGCTAAAAGTACCTACAACGATACCACCAATAATTCCGGCTATTAACCCTGGAAATACAATACCAGCAAAATCTTCTACTCCGTCAATTCCGCTGTATGACGTTGATGCCAAAGATATTCCTAAGCACAATGGCAACGCCACAAAAAACACAACCAAACCTGAGGCAAAGTCGAATTTTAAATTTTTTAATCCTGTTTTTTCTTCTTTCATTTTATATAATTATCCGTAACAATTTTGCCCCTCTTTTATAGGAGAGCGCATAAACATTAATTAACTTGTAACAAGTTGGTTAGGATAATTCAGGAGGTGGGGACGGAACCCCTGGAAGATAGACTGTATTTTTTAAGAAGATATTTGAAAAATAATTTTTAGTATTCCAATTACTTGATTCTTGATGATCAATATCGAAATTCATCAACTTCTTAGATTCATTATCATCTACCTCTTCTTCTGATTCTTCAGAATCTTCTTCCTCTTCTTGAATATTGAAGCAGTTTGTTTGATCAGATAAGTCATCCATGTTGTCTTGTATAAAAACAACTCCAGCCACTAACACTGGTGTAACCAGTATGAACGAAAATAATACAGCTATGAATTTAAATCTTATCATCTAAACGACCTTTACGGCATTCCCTTGAATCTATACAAAAATAACATTTTCAGTATGTAAAGCTTTTAAACATTCGGTTTTTTTTTACTGATTATAAATAAAAGATGAAGTTTAATTGATCTGTTTTCACTAAATTTAACCCAAGACAAAAGCAAAGATGACCCTATACATTGAAGGACAAAGACGATCGTTAAAAGTGGATATTAATTCTGAAAATGGAGAATTTTTATTTGCAGGTGTATCATTACCTGAAAACACGAATTCATTTTTCCAACCGGTAATAGAAGAAATTGAAGCTTATTTGGAAAACCCTAAAGAACACACTACTATTAACTTTTTTGTAGAGTATCTCAATACAAGTTCTGCACTTTTTTTAAGAAGAATAGTGTTGTTGTGTGAGGAAGCGATTGATGAAGGTAAATTAACAGTGAATTGGCATTACGAAAAAGATGATGAGGACATTCAGGAGTTTGGATATGATTTTCAATCCATCTTCAAGAAAGTAAGGGTTGAAGTCAAAGAAATTGAGGAAAACCCTTACTAGTCAATCTTTTTCCAACAGGACTCGCACAGTACTCCTGTACTGTTATCAATAGTGGATATTTTTTCGTTAGCATCATTCATTAGACATGCCTTTTCAGGACAATGATGTAATCCTAACACATGGCCAATTTCATGACAAGAAATGCGCGTTAAACGAGTATAAAACTGAGCTTTTGTGCCATTTTTATGCAACCTGTTGGATGACACTACACAGGCCGATCCTTTAACCCTTCCTAATCCATAAATACCAAAATCCCGATATTGCCAAGTCGGTTCTTTAATTTTTTTCGTGCCCTTTTTGTATTTGGTTATTGAGATATCCTTATTAGTTAAGCCAATTACAATATCTACACTGTCTGGTTTGTGATCAGTTAACCATTGCACCAAGGTGTCAGCTCTGTATCGAGGGTATCGTATTTCTGTATAAGCATTTTTAGGTAGTTTCACAGGATTAAGTACAACTACTTCAAAATCGTACATTTTTTCTATACTCATTTTGACAGAATCGATTTCACGTTGAGCTACATCACCAAAAGGCTGTATACCAACTTTTGTATTTCCAGACCATGAGCCAAATTCTCCTGACTTTTCACAAGAAATAAAAAGGGCAATTCCGAAAATCAGAATCGCCCTAATAGCTTTATTATTTTTCATAGACGACTTATTTCATATCAATCGCCTGAAGTGTGTTTAACATTAATGATGCAATAGTCATAGGGCCAACTCCTCCAGGAACTGGAGTAATGTATGAAGATTTTGCTGCCACTTCGTCAAATTTAACATCTCCTAACAATTTAAATCCTGACTTTTTGCTCTCGTCTTTTACACGTGTGATTCCGACATCTACTACCACTACTCCTTCTTTCACCATATCTGCTGTGAGAAACTCACTTTTACCTAAGGCAACAATCACAATATCCGCTCTTTTAGTAATCTCCTTCAAATTTTGAGTTCTCGAGTGAGTCAATGTTACGGTACAATTACCAATTTTAGTATTTCTCGCCATTAACACTGACATTGGAGACCCCACAATATGGCTTCTTCCTATTACAACGCAATCTTTTCCAGAAGTTTCAATGTTGTATCGATCTAACAATTCTAATATTCCAGCTGGAGTTGCTGGTAAAAAACAAGGCAAATTCAACATCATTCGCCCCAAATTCTCTGGATGAAATCCATCTACATCTTTCATTGGATCTATTGCCAAGGTCACCTTGTGTTCATCTATATGATCTGGTAAGGGAAGCTGAACAATGAATCCATCTATATCTTCATTCGTATTCAACTCAGTGATTTTAGCCAGTAATTCATCTTCAGTTACCGAAGTTGGCAGTTTAATTAAGGTAGATTCAAAGCCTACCTTCTCACAGGCCTTTACTTTTGCATTAACATAAGTTAAGCTAGCTCCATTTTCTCCAACTATTACAGCAGCCAAATGAGGAGTCTTTTTACCTTGATTTTTTAATTCAATTACCTTTTGAGCAATCTCTTCTTTAATGTCGTTTGATGTTTTTTTACCGTCTAAAAGTTCCATATGCTAATTTAACATTACAACTCAAAAATTCACAAAAATATTTAGAATTTATTCTGTGCTACAAGTCAGATTCGTCTACCTCTCCTCCATCATTGCCCCAGGCATTCAAAATATAATTCACAACTTCTATTGCTTCTTCTTCGGTAACATCTTGAGCAGGCATTATCCCTTTATATTCTATTCCATTTACGATCATTTTTTCTGATGAACCTTCTAAAACTTGCTGAAGTGCACGGCTTGGGTTTGACAATAAATAATCGCTTTCTGCCAGTGGCGGAAATGTTTCTTCTAACCCTTTGCCATCTTCCATATGACATACTACACAAGTTCTGTCATAAATTTCTTTGCCTTTTGCATATTTCGAATTCACCGGAAATTCTTCTGAAGTTTCTCCTTGCCCTGAAGATCCACAGGAAAAGATTAAAAATGAAATAAGGCAACAATTGAAAAATGGTTTCACAAATCGATTTTAATGCAAAACTATAGTTTTTCTACAAAATTCAATTGATTTAATTGCATAACTCTTGCGCCTACCACCATGGTATCAAAAGCAATAATCTCCTCTTGACTAATCATTTTTGGAAATTCTGAAATGGTATAAGGTTGTAAGCTGAACGTTACTTTCCCAAGATATAAACGGTTATCCTCTGTATACCAAGTTTTGGTTTTAGTCTCTTCTTTTAGTTTACCGTTTGTATAGAACCATACTTTTCCTGAGCCGTCTTCGTCAATCAATACTGTTTCCCAAGCATCATTTGCAGAATAATGCGTCCATTTCCCAATCAAAGAGGGCGACTCGGAGAGCACTTCCTCTTTAGCACATGAGGTGCATATTATCAACAAAATAAGTGCAAATTGCGTTTTCATTATTCAACAAGATATAAAAACCCAAACAATCTTGATAAAGAAAAAGCAATTACATTGAATTAAATGTTCAAACAATAAAGTTTATATAACTAGCTTTGCATGGGTTTAGATAGGACCTCATTTTAACAATGCAAAGAAAATTTTTACCAGCTTATTTATTGACCTTTGTTAATGTCCTTGGCTTTAGTATCCTAATGCCAGTTCTCCCTTTCATTGTTGAAAGTTATGGAGCTCCTGAATGGATTTATGGACTCCTATTAACATTTTACTCGGCCTTTCAATTTCTTGGGGCTCCATATTTAGGGTCCTTATCCGATCAAAAAGGGAGAAAACCAATATTAATTATTAGTCAGGCAGGTACACTTTTAAGTTGGATAGTATTTTTATTTGCGCTTAGTTTACCTGAACTGCCAATTTGGGGCTTCGCTCTACCTCTTTGGATAATAGCCTTGTCTCGAATATTGGACGGTATTACAGGAGGAAACACATCTGTTGCTAACGCCTATGTAGCAGACATCACTGATAAGAAAGAGAAAACATTTATTTTCGGATATTTAGGTGGGATCGCTGGATTGGGAATGATAATCGGTCCTGGATTAGGCGGTTTTGCTGCAACCAGCCCTCTTGGCTACTCAGGAACAATTATACTTGCAGGAATTATTTCAGTTATCACTTTACTGACACTTTTCTTTTTCCTAAAAGAGTCACATCCATCCGAGGCAAGAAGTGTTGCAAAAAAGCAATCTTTGGCAAAATCTATATTGGTTTTAAAAAGAATAAGAGAAGCACAACCAAAGCCTATTATTAAGCTGCTATTTATAATGAAATTTCTTTTTTCTGTTATGATGGCCTTTTACATCTCAACTATAGCATTATTTTTAATTGATTTGTTTCGATTTGACGAGTCAGAATTAGGGATTTTTATGCTCGTTGTGGGCATTTTTCTTGCCTTT
>JAUHXX010000070.1 GCA_030426825.1 Bacteroidia bacterium
ATTTGAGATGCAGTTTAGCGAGTTTTTAATTATCAATCCAGAATCATATCTCATTTTAAAAAATCCTAAAAGTGGTTATAGTGTAGCACTTTACATCTTAAAAGGAGATGATATGCTGGATGAATTATATGCTAAACCCAATCAGTATAAAGGAAAAACCGTTCGTTTTGATTATGAATTTGCGAATATGAACGGTATAGAAAGATTGATTTATAAAGGTGTTGAAATTAAAAAAGTTCAAGACCCGTCTTAGTTTTCTTCTATTGTGAGTGAGGTAATTTTCTTTGAACCTCCGTTAGTCTTACTGTTTATTGTTACTCTATAAACCTTTGAAGCACTGAGTTCCCCTATGAAGTATTCACTTTGTCCTGATTTGCCTTTATGAACAATTTTAAAGTCATTCGGTTTATGCGTAGCGAAAAAGGTTTTTAAGATCTGTTCCGCCTGAGACTTTGAATATAAGTCTTCTTTACCATCAATGGATAAATCTACGTTTTCACTAAAATGACTAGCTATTTTATCGGCATTACCCGCTTTGAATGCAGCAACCATTTTTGATTCAAATGATACCTGCTGAAGCAAGCTTGTTTCTTCTCGAACAATTGGGTCGTATTCAACATGAGCAAATTCTGGCTCGGCAGGTTGTGCGAAGGCCATACCATTAATCAAAAGGGCGATAAATAGAACGTAATTTTTCATCTGCAATAATTTCAACTTATTTGTTATAAATTTATCCTGGATTCTGCAAAAACTGAGCCAGAAAAATCTAATCGCGTGAAGATAAAGATAATCGTAATAGGTAAAACCCACAAAAAATTCTTGGTTGAGGGTGAAAATGAATACTTGAATCGCATTCAACATTATATCCAAGTTGAGAAAATAGAGATCCCCGATTTAAAAAAAGCCAAGCACTTGTCCGAGTCGCAGATTAAAGATCAAGAAGGACAGTTAATATTGAATAAAATCGACAGTTCAGATTGGGTAGTTTTGTTAGATGAAAAAGGCAAACAATATGGTTCGGTAGAGTTCTCTAAATGGAATCAAGAAAGAATGAATCGTGGATTGAAACAGATAACCTTTGTTGTTGGAGGACCGTATGGGTTTAGTGATGAGGTTTATGTGCGAGCTAATGAAAAAATAAGTTTGTCGAAAATGACATTTAGCCACCAAATGATACGTATGTTCTTTATTGAGCAATTGTATCGGGCATTTACTATTCTCAAAAATGAGCCTTATCATCATCAATAGCTATGGTTGAAGTAGGAATAATAGATTGGGGTATTTGGTTGGTTTACTTTGCCATCATTTTTCTGACTTTGTTCATTTATAAAAATTCAAAATCTAACCCTGAACATTATTCTAATTTTATCAATGGCTTTCTGGTTCGAGCAATTGGGGGAGTGGCATTTGTATATGTTTACATCTACTATTACGGTTTCGGTGACACATTTTTATATTTTAAAGGTGCTAGAGAGTTATCAAATGCCATGATTTCTGAGCCTACAGAGTATTTTAGATTGATCTTTTCAGAAAATGGCAATCTTCCAGCTGATTTAGGGGAGTACGCCACTGTAATTCCGTATTCACGAACCGCTGAAGAGTGGTTCATGGTTAAATTATTGTCACCACTTACCTTAATATCTTTTAATTCGTATTTGGTGACTACTTTATTTGTTTCGCTCATTGCATTCTATGGAAGCTGGAAGATATATCTCGTATTTAAAGATCTATGGCCGAATGGAAAAACATATGTTTTTTTAGCTGTTTTTTTAGTTCCTTCGGTTAGTTTTTGGAGTACAGGATTACTGAAAGATTCGATCGCATTCTCGGCCATAAATTGCTTGATTTATGCGGTTTACCATATTATTACTAAAAAGGATTTTGGTGTAAGTAAAATATGTTTAGCGCTTATTTCAGCTTTCTTATTGTATCACTTGAAAATATATATATTGTTCTCTTTTATTCCAGCCGTATTCGTATTGATTTATGCCCAAGTAAAAGCGAATATTCATTCTAATTTTATTAGGTTTTTGATAACGCCAATTTTGCTGATGATCATAACATTTTTCGCCTTTTTTGTTGGTAGAGGACTAATTCAGGCGAATCAAGAATTTTCTGCAGAAGGACTAGAAAAACAGGCCAAAGGGTTCCATTCATGGCATACTACCACAGCTGGTTCTGCTTATAATTTGGGAGAAGTTAATTATACAGTTAGCGGAGTATTTCAAAAAATTCCAGCTGCATTAAATGTTACCTTTTTTAGACCGTATTTTTGGGAATCGAGTAACGTAGTTATGCTGGCCAGCGCAGTGGAAAGTTTTATCGTTTTACTACTGTTTATTTACGTGTTGTTTAGGTGGAAGGGAAAACTTTTTTCTGTTTTTCGACACCGGCCTATGCTGCAAATGTTTCTGGTTTTTTTATTGGTTTTCGGATTTGCAGTTGGATTTACATCTTATAACTTCGGAGCTTTGGTGCGATATAAGTTGCCAATTTATAGTATTACTTTTTTTGTTTTATGCTATCTCGCTTTGGAAAAAAAGCATACTATTTTAGGATTGAACGATAATAGTTGATGGTGTCATGGGTCATTCTTTTCAAAGAAAAATGATTGTTGAGTGAATTGTAGCCTTTATCCACAAACCGTCTCCTCATTTCAGGATTTTCAATCAAATTGATAATTTGAATTTTTAAATCCTCTGCAGAAAAAGCTTTTGCGATTAACCCAGTTTCATTGTGTTGAACAAGCTCATTACAACCTATTGCATCAAAGGTGACCACTGGCACTTTAGCGTTGAAGGCTTCAAAGATTACAAGAGGTAGGCCTTCAGAATAGGATGGAACTACTGCTATTGTTGATGCCGCTAAATAGTTAGCTACCTCAGTTTTAAACCCTAAAAAAGAAACGTTTGCTGTAATTGCTAATTCGTTACACCGGTTTTTTAAGTCAGCTTCTAATTCCCCTGAACCTAATATGTTTAAATTGATGTTAGGATATTTTTGTATTAAATCAGGCATTATACTTAGCAAGATTGCATGACCCTTTCGTTCAATTAATCTACCAACTACAATTAATTGTAAGCCTGAGTTTCTATATTCTTCTTGATTGAAATCAATGATGTCTGGATAATCAAAGCCATGTTGAATGACATCCATGCTTCCTTTTTTAATTAAGCCGGCTCTTTCATAAAAATCCACTAAACCGTGCGAACAAGCATAGGATTTATCAAAAGCTTTATGCGTAAACTTAAACAGGCGCGAATACAGGTTGCGTGGAAGCTTTTCGGGTTGATTACAGAACTCAACATAGGTCGATTCATGATAACCGTGTTTAGTAGAGATAACTTTAGCCTTTTTTAAGAATAGCCGTTTAATCATGGCTCCCCAAAAATCGGCATAAATCAAATGTGTGTGGATAATATCAAAGTTCTCCTTTCGGTAAGTTTTTGCAATTTTTCTAGGAATAGCTAAAGATCCATAACTCTTAACTTCATGAAGATAGTAGGGAATGCCGGCATCATCCAACATGTCGAAAAATACCTGAGCCTTTTTAAGGTTCGACTTTTTATAAACGCAGTAAACGGCACATTCAACCTCGTTTTTAATCAATTCTGGCAGCAGGGCTAGAAAGTACTTTTCAGATCCAGCAACACCTTCTATATTTTGAACTGTTAAAACTTTCATTTATACTTTGCTTTGGTAATTGCGGAAACGGCTTTTTTAGGCATACATTTTTTTACGACCACCGAAATATATCCATAAAGAATTTTGAAATAGAAATAAGGGTAAATTCTAAACTTAGGATTTAATTTTTTATTGATAGCAAACACTTCTTTCGTTGCCTTGAATCTCTTAGCATCTGAAATTCCTCCAGCCTCAATCGAACAAATTAACTGGTTCAAATCAAAGAATGAATGGTTGTTAGTATACAAGCCAAATATAAAATCGAAATCAGCACAGTATAGATAAGTCAAATTGAACGGATTTTTTTCCATCAGTTCCCGTTTAACAAATACACTTTGGTGCGAAAAAGACATGCCTTTCCATAACGAATCGAGTGTGCCAGGTTGCATTTTACGTTTATATCCATCATTGTATTTGACTTCTGCAGAACCGTATAGTAGATCATGATTTTGATTTCCAATAAGTGCTAATGAAAAGTCATCATGAAAAACATCTCCAGCATTCAAAAAATTTATCCAGATTCCTGTACCCATTGAAATCCCTTTGTTCATTGCATCATAAATTCCTTGGTCTGTCTCTGAAATAATACGGATAGGATGAATTGAATAATCTTTCAAATACTCCTGACTACCATCAGTTGAGCCTCCGTCTATAATTATGTGCTCTAGATTGTTTCGATCTAGCTTAGATACACTTGTCAATGTTCTCTTTAAACCTTCAATATTATTGTAGGTGACGGTAACAATTGTAAGCGCTATTGATGCCAAGATATAGGTAAAGGTTATATTTGCAAATATAAGTATTATTGGCCATGGCTAAGACTTTCTCAAAGATTCGATATAAACTACTGCGAGGGCTTAACAGTTCTAGACTTCTGAGTATTCAAGAAGGACCGATAAAAGGGTTTAAATGGTCAGTCTCAGTTCCAGACAGTCGTTATTTATTGGGTAATTATGAATCGGCTTTAGCTGATATTGTTATTGATGAAATTTCTGCCGGAAAAAGGTTTGTTGATATTGGCGCCAATGCAGGATATTTTTCTTTAATTGCTGGAAAGACATCAGGAGCTGAAACCAAGCATCTTGCGGTTGAACCATTCCCTGAAAATATTAAATTGTTACGAGGGCATTTAGAAAATAACGACATAAAAAATGTCGAATTTGCGCAACTTGCTGTTGCAGATGTGACTGGAACTATTGAATTCTCTGATTCCGGGAATTTGGCGGCCAACACCTATAAATCAGAATCAAGTGTGTTTCGGGATAATAAAATTAAAGTTGAAGCGACAACATTAAATGATTTGGCTAAAAAATATCACCTCAATGCAAATTGTTTTATAAAGATTGACGTGGAAGGGGCAGAGTATGATGTTCTCGTTGGTGGCCAAGATTTCTTGGTAGAATTCTCACCAAATCTGCTATTAGCCACACACGATTGTCATGTTGATGGCGTGAAAAAACAGTGTCTTGATTTCTTGGAAAAGATAGGTTATTCCTGGTCTACGGTTGAAGATGAAAAAATATCAGGCCAAGAAGATTTTTTATGCGTTAAAAAGTAGGTCGGTTTAAGGTTTTATAAAGTACCTGCAGCCATAATTTGAATAAGACAAAAATGTCTTGATTTTATGCTCAGCTAAGAATTCATCTACCGCCCGCGTGCAGCCTTCATAATAGCCATAATCGTCAATTACAATAACTCCACCAGTTACAACTTTATCGTATAAAATATCCAGGCATATTTTGATCGACTCATACCAGTCCCCATCTAATCTCAAAATGGCTATTTCTTCAATCTCTTTTTTGCCTTGTTCTAGAGTGTTTTGAAACCAACCTTTGTGGTAATGAATAAAACTTTCATCATATCCCAATTTTTTGGAGAGCAATTCATGACATTCTTCAATTGTACCGTTTCCACCCATTGAATCATAAAAACCTTCGATTGGTTCTAACTTACCTTCAATTTCTGACTTCTTTTTATTTCCTAATCTTTTGACATCCTGCAATGCTTTTTCACCATCTAATTCTGGATCAGGTTCGCAGATATCTTCAAAGGAGTCAAATAAATGAAGATGCCTTCTTGTCGAACTGTTTTGCAAATTTGCCGCTGCCATCATTCCAACTGCACCGCCTTTCCAGACTCCGCACTCAACGAAATCCCCATTGATATTCTGTTTTTCGCAATACACAGCTTGTTCAAAAAGAGTGACTAAATTGATTTCTGGCATCATGCTGTAGTCCTTCGTGATTTTTAGAATTTCTTTAGCCTCTGTCCCATAATCGTAGTTGTCAAATGGCTTAATATCGTTTTTCTTTACGAGTTGATATCCGAAGGCACTAAATATTCGCTTTAAAAGTTTTTTCACCAGGTTAAGCAGTTTTGATTTTATTCTCCTTGATCCATTCAATCGATTTTTCCCACCAAGGATCAGATAAAATTTCTTGTATTTTTAATTCGTCAAATTTAAACTTTTTATGGACTGCTGGAACACCTGCAACCAAACTAAAAGGCTCAACATCTTTGTTGACAACCGCACCTGCAGCTATAACTGCTCCATCTCCAATTTTGACACCATCTAAAATGGTGACTCTGGCGCCTATCCAAACATCATTACCGATAGTTACAGGTTTAAATTCATCAAACTTAGACTCTTTTAAAATGCTGAATCCGACTTGTTTTCTAGCTGAAAAAAACAATGGATGTGAAGATTCAAATTCGTTAAACGGATGAGAACCAAGACCTATCTGAACGCCGTGGCCAATAGAGCAAAATTTACCCACGCTTGTATTTCTGATTAACGAACCATAACTGCAATACGAATAATCATCAATGAAGGAATCTTTAATATTGACATAATCGCCTAAAGAAACATGCTGTCCGAATCGACAATTTTTAATTTCTACGGACCTGCCGAAACGAAGCTTTTTTGATTTCAACTGATGATTTACAGCAACGAAATAATTATAGATTGATTTCAATCCAGGTATGTTGGCTAAACTATTTCTCATTTCAAGATAGATTCAAAAATGTCTACGTATTTATGAGCTAAATGTTTGAAACAATGTTGATTTAGGGTTTTCATTTGGCCTGCATGTGCAATTTGATTCCGTTCATCTTCATGTTCTAAGTAATAGTTAACCTTCTCTATCGCTTCGTCAGGGCTGCTGTAAGTAATTACTTCTTTCTCAGGAGTGAAAAAATTAGCCAAATTGCTTGATTTTTCAGTCAGTAATAGGGCACCTGCACCGGTTGCTTCAAAAAGACGCATGTTCACAGCATGCCCCTTTGCAATGTCTCCATGGATATTGAAGGTGATTTTTGAACGCAGTAAAATTTCATGCATATCATTGCCCCAAGCTTGTCCTTGAAAAGCTTTGTTAAAAGCGAAACCATGTTGAAATTGTTTAAGAATATTTTTAACGGGTTGATCGCTGTTGTATCCATAACCCCATATTTTTAAAGGAGTTTTTTTAACCAGTTTCTTGAGATAGTGTTCACGTTCTTTATGGAAGTTCCCTATGCCGCCTATGAACGAAAAATCTATATCTCGTTGAAATTTGTTATCAGCTAAAATAGTTGGGTCGAATGCTCCTTGAGTTAGCGTTACCGGCTGACTGTTTTTAGTGAAAAAATCAAAATGCGGTCCAAATAATGTGAAAACATGATCGACATTAGATAGATTTAAAGAAGCATCAAAAGGACACGAAATCCAAGCAACTACCTTATTTGTAAAAGCCCTGGATTCGTTTAGAAAAGAATCATAATATTCGAAATTACTATTGATGAATAAGATGTCTGTTGGATTTTTTTCTAGCTGTGCTTTAGGGATAGTGAATCTCCAGTTTTTGTCTATGGGAAAATTATTTTCTTTCGCCCAACGAAACTGCAAGGTTTCAAAGTTTGGAATAATTAATTCAGCATCATGTCCAAGCTTTTTGAACTCAGAAACATATGGAGCAAAAATGTTGGTTGATGCCTTGGTAACAAAATCTAGGCTATCTGCATAACTCATTTCTGGTTGTGCCTTGAGTTTTTCATCTAAACTATTGATGAAACCATCATAATATTTTACGAATAAAACTATTCTCATTCCCTAAATGCTTCTCAAAACTGATTTCAATCGATCAACTAATATGGTTTCTTCCAGCATTGATTTAATTATTTGTTGATTCGCTTGTTTATCTTTCTTTGTCAGAGGGGTCAGACTGATGTTCTCCTCCAACAATGAAAAGACCTTAACGCCAATTCTTTTCAGAAAATGATAAAGACTGTTTTTTTCATTCAAATATACTTTCGCCCCTTTATAGATCATGGTTAGAACCGTTCCAACAGCTTGCTGTCGGTAGTGATTCATTATACATATGGAGCAAGAGTTTAATATCTTGTTATAAGACTCAATTTCAATAAATTCTTTAAGAGGAAAAAAGTTTTTTCCAAGGTGTTTTTTTGAATACTCAATGACCTGTTCAGCATACTTTTCGTCACCATAACTTAAGGGACAAACAACTTTTCTATCTTCTAAGTTCAGTTGTTGAAGTTTATCAATCAAGTCTAAATGATTGTTTGATAAACTTGCTGAATTACCTAATAAAATATCTGTGCCTTCTACAAGCTGATCATTGTGGCCAATTATCTGACTTATTGGATAGTAGGTGAATTCAAACCATTGAGCTCCCATTTTTAATTTTGAACAGATGAATTCATGCTCTTCCTTGTATAAACTACCTAAATAATCTACTTTTTTGGCGGCAGCTAAAACTTGCTTATTTTGAGTTGTCTTGAAGCGTTCTACAATGGGTCTGGCCACATTTTTTATAAAATTCTCATTATTGTCAAAAGCGCGTGATTTTGATGAGTACAGGTCTTTAGATTTAAACGCTGAGGTAGTATATGCTTCATAACCGTGTAACATCCAAACAGTCTTTTGATGAGACTTAATTAGATTGTTGACGATATGCGCATTTGCAACGGTAAGGCTATGCAGCACAATTAAATCATAATCTCGAATTGCTTCTGAAATAATTGAGTCTGAGCTGGTGTAGCTCAACATGTACTTTATTTCAGATTTCGTTTTTTTTAAAGGTGTTTTATCGCTCCAAATCAGCAAATCATTCCTTTCTAAATCGCATTGATCAAACTGCCTTTTTGCGGCGTCCATGAATATGTTGTCATCTCCTAAATGTATGACTTTCATGAGAAAAAATCTTTAATAGTAGAGATAACCTTATGTTGCTCATTTGGGCTTAAACTAAAAAAGAGAGGTAGGCGCAATAACCTTTTGGTATAAAGTTTTGAGTTCTCTAATTCAAAATTGAATTTGGTGTTATTGTGCTGCTTGTAAAAATCGCTTTGATCTAGGCCGATATAATGGAATACGGCTAAAATGTTTTCTGCTTTCAAATGCTGCATCAATGCAGTTCTTTGCTTTTCAGAATTCAGAATCAAGTAAAATAAATGGCCATTATTCGTTGCGAATTCAGGCATTTGAAGAAGATGAACACCGTTTGTCTCGGCAACTGTTTTTAGCTCAGAAAAATAGGTGTTCCAAAGTTTTACACGTTTAGCCTGAATTTGCTCTAGGTTTTCTAATTGTGCATATAGAAATGCGGCAATGATCTCTCCAGGTAAAAAAGAAGATCCTATATCAACCCAAGTGTATTTATCAACCTCTCCTCTAAAAAAGGCCTTTCTATTCGTTCCTTTTTCCCAAATAATTTCAGCTCTTTTTATATAAGAAGGATCATTTACTACCAGCATACCTCCTTCTCCAGAAATAATATTCTTGGTTTCATGAAATGAAAAGGTGCTGAAATGACCGAATGAACCAAGTGCTCTGCCTTTATAATAGGAGTCAATTGCCTGGGCAGCATCTTCAATAAGATAAAGGTTATGCTTTTCAGTAATGGATAAAATTTTATCCATATCACAGGCTACTCCTGCATAATGAACTACAACCAATGCTTTTGTTTTATCAGTTATTAAACTTTCAATGCGTTCTGGATCAATGTTCGGATTATTGGCAGATGAATCACAGAATACAATTTTTGCACCTCTCAAAACGAAAGCGTTAGCTGTAGAGACGAAAGTATAAGCCGGCATGATGACTTCGTCTCCTGGTTCAATATTGATCAATATTGCAGCCATTTCTAAAGCGTCCGTGCAAGATGTTGTCAAAAAGCACTTGTTAAAACCAAATTTATTTTCAAAATAGTCGTGACATTTTTGAGTATAAGTTCCATTCCCGGCTAATTGACCGGTAGCAACTGCATCCTCAATGTATTCAGTTTCCTTTCCTGTTAAAAAGGGCTTATTAAATGGAATTTCGTACTTCATTTTATTCTAATCTCAATCTAAAGAATTTATTAAATAGAGCATAATCATTTGTTATCGTTTTTAGTCATTCCTTTAAAATAGTTAATAAACAAATTTAAATCCAACAATTTGGAATAAACTAAGGTGCTAAAATAAGCAACAAAGATGAGGCCTTTAAGCATGAAATTGGTTATTGACATCTCCGGATTCCAAAATAACAACCCAATAATCAAACCTAAATGAGTTAGTGAAATGAAGCAGATAAGTTTTTTGTTAAAATGAAATGGGTAATATTTTTGAGAATAATAAAATGTGATTAAATAATAACCAGCTGTGGAAATACAAGTACCAACGGCCGCTCCCATTGAACCATAATTAGGTACAAAAAAGTGATTCAATGCAATATTTAATCCAGCAAAAATAGAAACGAGTATGGCTGTCAGAATCGTTTTCTTTTCAAGGGTAATTCCAAGTGAAAACATTAAAAAGCCTACGAAATAGGCAGTTAAGAATAGTATGGGCATGACCTCATAAGCCCCATGAAATTCTTTTGTTGTTAGCAGGGTTAATATTTCTTTAGAATATAAAGATAACCCCAAAACTCCTAAAGTTCCTATCGAGATATATAGGTTGAATATTCTGCTAAGCTCAGTTTTAGTTGTTGATTCATATTGCTTATTGATTACTAAAGGTGCGATAGCCATAGTGAAGCCTGCAACGATCAATCCAACAATGGAGGCAAATTTCCCAGCCATGGCATATATTCCCAAATCCGTGAAATCCAAGTGCCTTTTTATGTAAATTCTATCTGCAAAATTCATGAGCATTGTTGCAATGGCTGCTGGGATTAATGGGACACTATAGGTCAATAATCGCTTTAAAGATGTGACACTAAATGTGAACTTAATGTGATGTCGCAACAAATATATTTGAACGACTAGTAGGGGAGGTACGGCAAGAAGGTAACTTAGATAAATACTTTCTATTCCATAATCAAATGCCAGAACTAATGTAAGAATAAGACCTATTCCTGAAATTGCATGAATAAAAGAGATTAGGGCAAAGGCTTTTGACATCCTTAAAAACCTTAAATGCACTCCCAACAAATAGAACATGCCATTTAAAAAGATGGTCAAAACTGCTAAGAGGTAAGTGCCTTTGTCAATTGTTAAGTCGTCACTGGAAAGTCGCTTGATAAATTCGTCAGGTAGAAAGTACAAGAATAAAGTGATACCCAATAACACGAAAAAAGAAAACCAAACCGCCGTTGAAGCAAAAGTGATTTTTTGATTTTCATCTAGAGTTGGTTCGGCCACATATCGCGCCAGACCTTGGTTCAATTGCAAGCTGAAAATGGCAGTGATAAAAAGGGTGAAAAGATTTAGAATATCAATTACCCCATAGTCTGCTGGACTAAAATAAGCAGTGTAAAATGGAATCAACAACAAACTTACACCTTTGGTCAATAAATTGGCCACAGTGTATAATCCACCCTCTTTAACTAAATCCCTTAACATTATCTAATAAACACGTACTTTTGCAAAGTAAATTAACGCATATTTTTCGGGTAGATTTTGATCTTTTCGATTAGTTGTACACACTTGTCTATGAATTTAGTTTTTGCCACTCAAAACCAAAACAAAGCAAAGGAAATTGCTAAACTACTCCCTGCATATTTTAACGTGCAAACTTTGAAGGAGATAGGGTGTTTTGAAGATATCCCAGAAACAGCCTTAACGCTTGAGGGGAATGCTAGTATAAAATCCAATTTTGTGGTTGAAAATTATCAGGTGGATTGTTTTGCTGATGATACGGGTCTTGAAGTGGAAGCGCTTAATGGAGAGCCTGGGGTTAAATCAGCCCGCTATGCTGGAGAAGCCAAGGATTCTGATGACAATATAAATTTGTTGCTTCAAAAATTAGAAAATGAAACCAATCGTAAAGCGCAGTTTAGAACAGTTATTTCTTTAAGGTTAAATGGCGTTGAGCATCAATTTGAAGGAATTGCAAAAGGTGAAATTACCAGGAATAAATCTGGAGAAGAGGGATTTGGTTATGACCCCATTTTCAAACCTGAAGGTTATGACAAGACCTTTTCTGAAATGAGTCTAGACGAAAAAAATAAAATCTCTCACCGGGCTAAGGCAATTCAACAACTGGTTTCGTTCTTGAATAATTTATAACTTCGAACTTTAAATTAATCTCATGATTCAAAGAGTACAAACAATCTATTTATTACTGGCATTTATCTGCATGGTGATGTTGTTGTTTTTTCCGTTATTCTCGGTGACAACAACTTATGATTCAATTTCCGTAACAGGAGTATTTGATTCGCACGGTTTTTCAGTTGCGGGCGTTCCAACTGTTGACGCTGAAGGAATGACTTTTCAAAAAAACGAAAACATTGAAATTCCGGTTTGGGGTGTAATCATATCCCTAGCATTGCTAACAGCAGCAAGTATCATGATGTATAAAAAAAGAAAACGGCAGTTAATGTTGTGCAGATTGAATTTCATTTTCCATATCATCATTGTAATAGCTTTTTACTCTTTTTTCTATTTGGGTCAACCCATGTTTGTAGAGGCAATGCAAGCCCAATTTTTGGGAGAAGTTGACGTTACTTTCAATATGGGAATGGGCTTCTTTTTATTGATACCTACTATCCCATTTCTATATTTAGCAATTCGTGGAATTAAAAATGACGAAAAGCTGTTACAATCAATAGACCGAATTAGATAATGAATTATCTCTCGGTAGAAAACCTCACAAAGTCATTCGGAGTACGAGTAATTTTTGAAGATCTCACATTTGGAATTGACAAAGGAGATAAAGTAGCGATTGTTGCAAAAAACGGAAACGGTAAATCCACCTTACTTAAAATATTATGTGGAGACGGAACTGAAGATTCTGGACGAATTGTTTACAGAAACGGCATTCGAGTTGATTACCTGGAGCAAGCTGAAAACTTTAATCCTAAGCAGACTATTTTTAATGAAGTT
>JAUHXX010000071.1 GCA_030426825.1 Bacteroidia bacterium
ATCTTCTTATAAAAACTGGAAACATCATATGGGGATTCTGAAAAAATTTATTGCCTTACGCCCATTCCACGTGAGAGATCATATCATGCAAAAGTTTAACCTCAAGGATACCGTTATGATTAACATTCAGCATCCAGGCACTGATGTGTGTGATATAAAGTTTAATTCTTTGGGTTTAGAAAGGTCATTCGAGGGGATTTATTTTGAGGGTGTGGCTGTAGATATTGCGGTTAAGCCTAAGCATGATTACGAATTTGTGGGCTGGGAGAACAATAAGAGCACATCAACAGAATTACAAATTGTTCCAGAGGGAGATTTAGCACTCGTACCGATTATTAAACCAAAGAAAAAAAGCCCTTTTGCTGACAGCATTATTTTTAATGAAATAAGTTATTACCAGCCTGAAGGCGACACAACAGGTGATTGGCTTGAACTTTATAATAACTCTTTAAAGAGCCTTGATATCAGTGGGTGGGGTTTTTCGGATAAAAGCTTTAAGAAAAGGTTCGTCATTCCAGAGGGTACTGAAGTTGCCTCAAAAGGTTATTTGGTATTGACTGAGAATCTAATAAAATTCAGAGGGCTTTATTCAGCTGATAGTATAGTAGCAATTGGCGATTTTGATTTTGGCTTATCTAGCAAAGGTGAATTATTGAAACTATACGATAAAGAAGGATTGATGGTTGACTCTTTAACCTTTAAAGAAAGTATTGCCAATCCAGACAGCGCATTTACTTTGGCTTTGTGTCACCCGGACTCTTCAATAGCTGGAATTGAAGTTTGGGCTCATGAATCCCCCTCACCTTCATATGGCAACAAAGCCTACCTGGATTATCTGCAAAATGAAGCAGACAAGAAATATTGGACGAACGTTTTCTATGTGGGTGGCGGAAGCTTTTTTTTTATCTTGGTAGGTGGTCTTTTATTCTACCGCTACTCTAGAAAAAAGAAATAACAACTGAGTAATTAATTCGGTTTTTTCGGGTTAGTTTTGCGGGAATTACAACCATTTGTTACGAATTGCATCTTAGAGTATAATCGTTAATCGATTAACTATGAAAACTCTAATTTCAATTGTGTTTGTGGTTTGTGCTGCTCTCACTGCAAGCTCTTCTACAACTACGGCAACATCTTCTGGAGATTGGACTGAGAACTCAAACTGGGACAATGGTGCGCCTGGTTGCTTCGATACAATTGTGATTCCTGCTGGAATTCAGATTGACATAACTTCAACTCAGAATCTTGAAGGTTGCAGCCCGGGACTTGATTCTATCATTATCTTAATTTCAGGCAGACTTGAATTTCAAAACGGAAAAAAATTAAAATTACCCTGTGATTCTGATGTTTATGTTGGTAACGGAGGAAGTGTTGGTGTAGGTTCTGGAGGGGGTTCTTCAACATATATAGAAACTTGTGGAAACCAATATTGGAATGCTTCTGGTGGTGACTTAAATGGTCCTTCAGAGCTGTGTGATGGGGGGTGTAACACCTTGCCAATTGAATTAATCTCATTTACGGCAATTAAAAATGTTAAAGGCCGAAGGGTGGACCTCTTTTGGCAAACAATGTCAGAAACCGACAACGATTATTTTACAGTGGAGAGAAGCAAAGATGCAATGCATTGGGAAGACGTGTGTCAAACAAAAGGAGCGGGTAACAGCTCAACTATTTTGGATTATTATGAGGCCGACTATTCTCCTTTAAATGGGGTTAATTATTACAGATTAAAACAAACAGACTTTAACGGTGAGTTTGCATATTCTCCTGTTGTAAGCATTGTACAGAATAATACCGAAAACCTCTTAGTTTATCCGAACCCAGTATCAACAAATGAGCAACTTGTAGTTTCGTTTCCTGATAAATATAACGGTGTTCAGCAAATTTTAATCTGCGATTTATCTGGTAAATCTGTGCTAGAAATTGAAAGAGACGTAACTAGCGTTCATCAGTTAATCGTTACCTTGCCAAGTGATTTAGCCAGTGGTGCTTATTATTTGTTTGCTGGTGATGAGAAGTCCATAATTGTTGTGGAGTAGCATTTTTATTGTTCTCAAACGTCCTTCTTATTAAATGATATTTTATGTTTAGCATGAAATTTTGCTATATTTAGAATAAATTCAATTAGTCAATTAATTAAATAATAAGAATCAGATGAACCCAATTTGGATAGTTTTAGGAGTAGTGGTTATTTTATTAATATGGTTTATCGCCATATATAATAAGCTTGTTAGCCTTAAGAATAATCGTGAAAATGCGTTCGCAGATATTGATGTTCAGTTAAAACAACGTCATGATTTGATTCCACAATTGGTAGCAACCGTTAAGGGATACGCTAAGCAAGAAGAAAGTGTGTTAACGCAGGTGACACAAGCCAGAAACAGAGCAATGTCAGCAGGTACGGTAAACGATAAAATTGCTGCCGAGGTAGCATTATCAGGAGCTATGTCACAGTTTTCTATGCAAATGGAGGCTTATCCTGATTTAAAATCTAATCAAAACTTTATGCAGCTTCAGAATGAAATGTCTGATATTGAAAACAAACTTGCTGCTGTAAGAAGGTTCTTTAACTCTGCTACAAAAGAATTGAATAACGGTGTTCAAAAGTTTCCTAGCAACATTATTGCTGGCATGTTTAAGTTTGGACAAGAGCCTTATTTCGATTTAGGCGTTGTTCAAAGAGAAGAGTTAGATCAAGCACCTAAGGTTGAATTTTAATTCTTAGTTTGTGGCTGGTTACAAAGGACTTCACGGGCAAATACGAAGCAACAACACCAAATCTACTTTATTGTTGATCGGTTTTCCTGCAGTGATTCTCGGAGCAGTATGGCTCGTTTTTTTCTTGATGAATAATGGTGTTTGGGATGAATATATCCAACGCGAGTTTTTAATGGTGCTTCCAATAGTTGTTGGCGCTATAGGAATTTGGTTTTTAATCGCCTTCTTGTTCCATTCTAAAATGATTCAATTTGCTACCAAGTCTAAACCGCTTGAACGTAAAGAGAATATGCGGGTATATAACCTTGTAGAAAATTTGTGCATGTCGCAAGGGATGAAATTGCCAAAGATTTTCATAATGGAATCTTCTGCTTTGAATGCTTTTGCTTCAGGGCTTAACGAAAAAACCTATGCAGTTACTTTAACTCGTGGAATTATTGACAAATTAGATGACGCAGAGCTCGAAGGGGTAATTGCTCATGAGTTGGCACATATTCAAAATAAGGATGTTCGACTTTTAATCATCTCAATAATTTTTGTTGGGATTCTTGGTTTTGTTGTTCAAGTGGCGTTTAGATCTATGTTGTGGGGCGGAGGCGGAAGAAGCCGTAAAAAACAAGATGGAAGATTGATGTTAATTATTCTTGTTGTCAGTGCTGTGGCTTATTTACTTACTATTTTATTCAAGTTTGCTTTATCTAGAAAACGAGAATTTATGGCTGATGCTGGGGCCGTAGAAATGACGAAACGTCCAGACGCTTTGGCTTCTGCTTTAAGAAAGATTTCAGGCCAATCAACAGTGGATGATGTGGCATCTGATGATGTTAAATCAATGTTTATTGAAAACAACCCAACCGAAAATGGTATGGCAGCCACTGGACTAAGTGGATTATTTGCTACGCACCCACCAATCAGTAAACGAATTGCCTTTTTAGAGCAGGTTTAATGTATGGCCAATCCAAGCAACCGATTTCGTATTGCTTTTTATTGTAGTTCATTAAGTTGGGGAGGTCTAGAAATGAACACCTTGCGCCACGCCATCTGGATGAAAGAGCGCGGTCACGAAGTCATCTTGGTTTGCGTTGAAAACACTCCTCTTTGGAAGGCTTCATTTGATTCAAACATTTCCATCCGACTTGTAAAACGAAACAAAAAAAACTTTGATTTTTCAGCTGCCTTTCGACTAAAGAAATTACTGAAATCAGATAAAATTGATATTGTTTGGTTTCGCGATAAACGTGACCTATCCACAATTGGGATGGCTAAAACCTTCTCCTTTAATCGCATAAAGATTTTGTATCATCAGGCTATGCAAATAGGCGTGAATAAGAAACACCTCATCCACACCATAAGGTTTAGAAAAATTGATGCCTGGATTAGCCCATTGAATTATTTAAAGGACCAAATAGCTACCAAAACGAATTATCATTTGAATAAAGTTCATGTAATTCCTTTAGCAATAGATAAAGAAGCGTTTAGAAAAAATGGTTTAAGTCGTGATAAGGGCAGAGAGTTGTTTGGATTTACAGAAGAGGATAAGGTAGTCGGAATAATTGGTAGAATCGACCCCCATAAAGCTCAACAATTTGTGAAAGACGCGACCGTTGAGTTAAGTCAAAATTACCCCAATCTAAAGTTGTTAATCGTAGGCAATAAAACAGAGGGCGAATGGGAGCAATATTATCAGGCCTTAGCAACAGATAAAGATGTAAGCAAAGATGAGATGGTCAAACTTAGGCCGTTTATGAAGGATGTAGCAACATTTTATAATTGTGTTGATGTTTTTGTGATGTCTTCTGCCAAGGAAACGTTTGGGATGGTGACCATTGAAGCCATGATGAGTGGAAAGGTGATTCTAGGTTCAAACACTTGCGGTACATTAGAATTGTTAAATGACGCAAAGTTTGGTTATTACTTTGTTCCAAATAATAAAGACACTTATCAGGAGGCGCTTACTTCTGCACTCGATTCTTGGGATGAAGCACTACAAAAAGCTGAGTCTGCAAAAAGCTATGCTGAGTTAAATTTTGATCATCACACAGAGTGTTCGCGAATTGAGAAAGTTCTTGAAATGATGTAAAAAGTCAGATTGTTCTATATTTGAACCATGAAGCCTCAAGAGGAAAAGAAAAAAGGTTTTTGGGCAAAGTTTGCTTACAAAGAATTGAGCCGAATTGACAAAGTTCAAGACGGTGAAGAACTTTTTCTGTTATCTGATGATGAGGTTGCCGCTCTTAAAAAAATCAGAGTAAACACCTTTATAAAAGCTGGTTCAGCAGGGGCCCTAGGCGTCTTGCTTCTATTTATGCCCTATTATATTTTTGGCGAAACTTTGTTTCCTATGAATCATATCTGGCTACCTATTTATGATGGTTATGTAGATGTGGAAATTTCTTTTTTAGCCTACTCTTTGGTGCTTGTAATGTTGGAAATCTGGTTTTTGACTTATGTAAACATTAAGGCCGTTGCTGGTATATGTAATGCCTGTGGATATCCTAATTCAGCAGACAAGAATTACGAAAACAACCTTAATGCGCTTATTTCTGTTGGGCTAGAAAAGAAACAAAAACAGCTAGAGTCAATCGGTATAAACCCTTATGAAGGATTGTCACCTACAGGCGTGGTTATTTTTCAAATCGTTTTAAGACTAAAAGCAACCGTAAGCGGAATTTTATTCAAGCTCTTGGTAAAAAAGGCGCTTGGTAGATATGCCATGAGAGCAGTAATTGATCTTGCAGGAATTCCGGTTTATGCTTTTTGGAATATTTGGGGAGCAAGAACCGTGATGAATGAGGCTAGAATTAGGGTTATGGCTCCTCCTTTAATCAGAAGATGTACAGAGATTTTGTATGACGAACAAAAGAATAACCCTGAATTTACGAGAGTGCTGTACGATACTTTGCAGTTGATTTCAGAATCGAAAAGGTCTTTTCACTACAACCATTTTTTATTAAGTGTTACATTACTTGAGCGTTTCGGAATTGAGATTAAAGAAGAGCCTCCTTACAATGATGATTTTCTTGAAGAAATTCCTGGCTATTCAGAACAAACACAAGATGCGATTCAGAAACTATTTGTTTTCGGGGTTATGATTGACGGAAAGCTTTCAAGAAGAGAGAAAAAAGCGATTCGTTATTTAACTGAAAAAGGGGTGTTGAAATACACAGAAGCTGAGATTAAGCAGTGGTCTCAGGATTATTTTAATGGAAAAGGAATAGAGGCCTTTTTTACAGCTTAAGGCCAAGTACACAAACATCATCCAGCTGTTCCAAGTCTCCTTTCCATTGTTCAAATTCTGCACTTATAATTTGGCCTTGCTCTTTAAATGGTTTACTGCTAATCAATGAGAGCTTATCTCTAAAAGTCTTGTATTTATATTTTTTACCTTTTACTCCACCAAATTGGTCAGCATATCCATCTGAGAATAAATACACTGAATCTCCATCAATTAAATCTATTGTGTGTTGTGTAAAGGGTTTTTCCCCCGCCGGCTGCGAACCAATTGGTTGTTTATCTCCTTTTACTTCAATTAATTCTCCACTTCTAAGAAGGTATAAAGGTAAGTTGGCCCCTGCGTAAGTGATGGTTTTGTCTTTAATTTTTAAGATAGACATGTCCATACCATCTTTGGCCGCATTGTTTTGTAATGCTCTTTTTACCTGATCTCTTAACTTGTCTAAAATTTTATTGGGCTCGTAGTTTTTTCCTTCAATTACAATTTCATTCAAGAAAGCATTGCCCAGCATACTCATCATTGCACCCGGCACTCCATGCCCAGTGCAGTCTCCAACAGCAACTAATCTAGTACCGTCAGTAGTTTCAAATGCCCAATAAAAATCACCTGATACAATATCTCTGGGCTGATAAAACACAAAGAAATCCTTGAACATTTTAGATAGATATTCTTCAGATGTAATAATGGCCTTTTGAATGGAGCTAGCGTAAACCATAGAGTCTGTAATGTCCTTGTTTTTTTCCTCAACTAATTCTTTTTGGAATTGCATTTCTCTTTTTTGCGCTGAAATCACAATTTTTTGTTTTTGTGATTCACGGTATTTGAGATAGATAAATATCCCGGCAAACAAAAGGGCTATTCCCGTTGACAATATGATTTTGTTGTAGAACGATTGGTTGGATGCTGCTTCATCTGCTAAGATTTTTTCTTTTTTAGCCATCAGTTTTTCTTGCTCAAGAATGGCAAGTTGAGCTTCTTGTTTATCGCTATCATATTTAATAGCAAGTTCAGCAATAGCCTGTTTGTGCTCGGTATTCATAACCGAGTCTTTGTAGGCATACACCAAGTTTAAATAGCGATTGGCCTCTTTGTAATTGCTTGCTTTAACTTCAAGATCATAATAGATGCCATAGATTTCTTGTAACCTAACATATTTTTTAATACCCGTTTGAAGGGCTATTTCTTCTGCTTCTTTGAGATGAGATTTTGCTTCGGAAAGTTTCCCCATTGCAATGTATGTCTTCGCAAGGTCAGACAATATTCCTGCTAAATGTGAAATTTCGTTTTGCTCTCGTCTTATTTCTAAGCTCAGCTGTTGATAGTGTAATGCACTATCTAGTTCATTCATGCTGTAATAGCTATTAGAAATGAGCTGATACATCAAACCTACAAGCCGCTCATTTCCTAATTCACTGTAAAGCTGGAGGCAAAGGATGTCGTTTGCTAATCTTGCCGAGTCAGTTTCAATACATACACCAATTAAATATTGTCCTTCAGCTTCAATGTCTTTGAAACCGTGCTCTTTGCCATATTTTATCTCTTTTTGATAGTACTCACAGGACTTATCAAAATCACCTTGTCTTTTGAAAACAGATCCTATGAAGTGGAACAACATGCCATAGTCACGGTTTTTAATTGCGTTGATCTCATAAATTTTTTCAGCTTCTAAATAATACACCATAGCGGAATCGTAGTTTGCTTCATCATAGAAACAACGACCAATGAGGGCATTATTACGAGCTATAAGCTCAGGATTAGCAGAAATGGAAGTATAGAGTTGTATTGAAGTTTTGAAGCCCTTTCTGGCCTCTTCTATGTGCTCAGCACTTTTAAGACAATTTCCATACTTGTAAATGGTTTCTGCTTTTAGAAAAGTGTTGTCGTTTGGAATGAGGTCAATTGCTCTACGGTATTCGATTAACGCAGCTTCGTACTCTCTTTGTTTGTGATAGGATTCAGCAATCAATATTTGTGTTTGAACTCGTTCTGAAGCAATTTCAGAATAGTCAAAAGCAATTTTTAAAGAATCTATGTTGAGCTGAGTGTTCCCATTAAAATTCCAAAGGAAACATAGGACCATCACGAATGATGATTTGAGGGGGAATATGGAACTATTCGTTTTCATTCAGGGCATTAGGCCTTCAAATATACTTAGAATGTGCGAAAGGTCAAGAAACAAAAAAACCTCAACGGACTGTTGAGGTTTTGAGGTCCCGAGCGGATTCGAACCGCTGTAGATGGTTTTGCAGACCACTGCCTAGCCGCTCGGCCACAGGACCATTTTTTCGGACACTGCCTAGTCTCGGTTTAACCGAGACCACAGGACCATTAAAAATACTTCTTAAAAGAAGGAGGACAAAGATAATAAAATTGATTACTGATTTTGAGATTTTTTAAATAATCAGCCAATTTATTTATCCTTCAATGATTATTGCGACTTCATCAACTACTCCTCCAATTGGAGCATTTAGCTTTCGCACTGTTATTTTACTTTCAATGGCAGTTGGAAATTCTTGCTTAAATTTTTCAAGAATTCGATAGGCTACGTGCTCAATGAGTTTCGATCTAATCGCCATTTGTTCTACAACAATCTCTCTTACACGAACATAGTCTATTGTGTCAATTAATTCATCTGATTGGGCCGATTTTGAAAAGTCTGTTTGTATCGATATATCAACAGAGAACTTCCCGCCAAGAACTGCTTCTTCATTCATGCATCCATGATAAGCAAACACCTCTATTCCACTTACTTGAACAGTGTTTTTCATTAAGCTGTGGCTTTTATTTCGTTAACAATTGAAATCCCATTGGTCATTCTTTCAATAACTTTATCCTTACCTAACACAGAACATATTTCAAACATTGATGGACCCATTCCTTTTCCTGTTACCAGTAATCTGAATCCAGGTCCCACCTGTCCAAATCCAAGTTCTTTTCTTTCTAAAAATGCAGAGAAAACGGATTCTATACTCTCAGTTCCCCAGTTTTCAATTGCACTTAGATCGGTGAGCAATTCTTGCATAATTTCAGGCGTGTTATCCTTCCATTTTTTTCTAACTGTTTTGTCGTCATATGCGGTAATTTCTCCAAAGAAATAATCGCCGTCCTCTATGATGTCACGGACAAAAGTTGCCCGTTCTTTCATTAATCCGCAAACATTTGCTATATATTCAGTTTCAAAATTTCCTGATAGCATTGGCTCTGCAATTTTACCAAGCTCCTCGTTAGAAAGGTCTCTTAAATATTGTTGGTTAAACCATTTAGTTTTATCCGGATCAAAGCGTGCCCCTGATTTTCCAACACGTTCAATTGAGAATTTCTCAATCATTTCATCCAACTTGAATAGCTCTTCATTGTTTCCTGGATTCCATCCTAATAAGCTTAACATATTGATAAAGGCATCTGCAAAGTATCCTGATTCTTTATAGCCACTATAGGTTTCACCTTCTGTAGTTGTCCAGTCTAACGGAAATACGGGAAAGCCTAATTTATCGCCATCCCTTTTACTTAATTTACCTTTTCCATCTGGTCTTAGGATTAACGGTAGATGAGCAAATTTTGGTCGTTCCCAACCAAAGGCATCATACAATAAAACATGTAATGGTGCAGACGGTAACCATTCTTCACCCCTAATAACATGGGTGATTTGCATCAAGTGATCATCAACTATGTTTGCCAAATGATATGTTGGCATTCCGGTTGGTTTAAACAAAACTTTATCATCTAGATTGTTCGTGTTTACAGTAACCCAGCCACGAATTTCATCTTCAAATTTGATGTCTTGGTTTCTTGGCATTTTCATTCGAACCGTATACGGCTCACCACTAGCGAGTCTTTTTTCTACTTCTTCTTTTGACAAGGAAATAGAATTTTTCATTGAAGACCGAGTAATATTGTTGTATTGCCAGTTTGGAAGACCTTGGTCGGCAGCTTGTTTTCGCATCAGCTCCAAGTCTTCAGGAGAATCAAAAGCAATATATGCGCTTCCGTTCTCTACTAACATGTCTGCATAAGGTTTGTACAAATCTTTTCGCTCAGACTGAATATAAGGGCCTAATTCTCCTCCGTAACCAGCTCCCTCATTGGGTTCAATTCCACACCATTTTAATGACTCAATAATGTAATCTTGTGCGCCCGGAACAAACCTTTTTTCGTCCGTATCTTCAATTCTAAGAATGAAGTCACCCCCATGTTTCTTAGCGAATAAATAGTTATATAAAGCGGTTCTTACCCCACCCATATGAAGAGGTCCTGTTGGACTTGGTGCAAAACGTACTCTAACCTTGTTTGCCATTTTAAATATCTTTTCACAGCCCTATGGGCTTTTTAGCTCGACAAAGATATCAGTTTTATAGTAAAATGTATTTTAAACATACTAATAGCGTTAAATATTAGTTAAAATAACTGAACGCTTTAGCACGATTATTGTACAGAACAGTATATTATCGTAACTTAGTAGGTCCACCGATATTGTGATGGGAAAGTTTAGCAATTTAATAGCGCAGATTGAAGGCTTCATAAAGAAGTACTACAAAAATGAAATGGTAAAAGGAGCAATTCTTTTTACTTCAGTTTTGTTGGTGTCTTATGGTTTAGTAACTGGCCTTGAATATATTGGTCGTTTCGGATCAAAAACAAGACTTCTTTTATTGATTTCGTTTGTTGGAGTGAATAGTTATTTACTCTTTAAATTTTTATTGATTCCAATTTTGAAGCTGAACAAGGTTGGTAGAAGATTGTCAATTAAAGAAGCTTCTTTAATGTTAGGGGTTATATTTCCTGAAGTAGGAGACAAATTAGCGAACACTTTACAGTTAAATGAGCATAAAGATAATGCGAGCATGAACTTGGAGCTTGTGCATGCGAGTATTGAACAACGTGCGAGTCAATTATCTGCGGTACCATTTTCTACAGCAATTGATTTAAAAGAGAACAAGAAGTATTTAAGGTTTTTGCTCCCAATTTTTATCGGATTAACGTTTGTGGCCATTATCAATCCTAATTGGTTTCTAGATGGGTCAGAACGTATAGTTAATTATAACCAAGAGTATGTTGAGCCTGCGCCTTTTGAATTCAACTTAATTAGTCCTGATGAATTGATAGAGGGAGACACTTATACTTTGCAGGTTAAACTAACTGGAGATGAAATACCGGATGAGGTTAAAATTCATTCAAATTTAGGGGAGTATAACTTGGTTAAAAAAAGTGCAGTGTTATTTGAATATCAGTTCAATAATCTAAGCAAGGACTTGAATTTTATTTGTGAGGCAAATGGTTTTGAATCAAAAGAATATGAGGTTGATGTATTGATGAAGCCTATAATCGAGGAGATATCAGTAGAGGCACTTTATCCTAAACATACGGGTAAAAAGAGCGAGGTTTTTTACAATACGGGTAGTGTTAATGTACCTGAAGGGACATTGTTAAAGTGGAATATTGCATCTAAGAATATGGAGCAATTGGAGGTGGCTTTTAGGGATACGTCATTTTCTTTAAAAAGCTCTATATCAGGCCAGTATGGTTTTCAGAGCAAGTTTTTTAACTCGCAAACCTACAATCTTTCATTAAGTTCAAATGAGGTAAAGAACGCTGATTCTGTTAATTATTCGATTGGTGTTATTAAAGATGCATATCCGACAATTGAGATCACAGAGACAGTAGATTCTACTAATGAAGCTAGAAAGTTTATCCAAGGTAAAGTAGGTGATGATTATGGTTTTAGAGGTTTATCGTGTCGAGTAAAAGTTGTTGGTAAGGATACGAGTTATACTGTGAATAAATCAATGTCTATTAAAACAGATGTTAATTCTCAACTGTTTTCTTATTTCATAGATATGTCTTTGTTTGATCTTGGCCCTGGCGATAGGGTAGAGTATTCTTTTGTGGTGACCGATAATGATGAATTGAACGGATATAAATCAAGCAGTACATCAAGAAGGGTGTTTAGTGTACCTGAGCTGGATGAATTGGAAAACAAATTATCGGACCAGGGCAACAAGTTGAAAGAGGATATGGATCAAGCTTTAAAAGACTCTAAGGACTTAAAGAAGAAAATTAGAGACATGAAAAAGTCTTTAATGAATAAACAAAATAGTGATTGGAAGGATAAGCAGAATCTTCAAAATATGCTGGATTTAAAAGATCAATTGAACTTACAGCTTGATAAGTTAAAACAAGATTTTGAAAAGAATAAAAATGAAAAGGAGAACTACCTTGAACCTACTGAAGAGTTTTTAGAGAAGCAAGAAAAGTTACAGGAGTTGATGGACGCGTTGATGGATGAAGAGATGATGAAACTGTTTGAAGAGCTGGAGAAATTGATGGAAGAAATGAATAAGGATAAGCTTTTAGAAAAACTGGATGAGGTTGAAAAAGATTCTGAAAGTATGGAGGAGAAGTTAGATCGTACTTTGGAGTTATTCAAAAATATGGAACTGGATCAGAAGTTAGAGAATCTTGAAGATCAATTAAGAGATTTAAAGGAACGGCAAGATAAATTGAATGAAGAAAGTCAAGACAAGAATTCAGATGCTGATGATTTAAAGAAGAAACAAGAAGAATTGAATAAGAAATTTGATGAAATTCAGAAGGACATTGATGAAGTAAAAGAGAAGAATGATGAGTTGGAAAAGCCAAGGGATTTAGATTTTGATGAAGAAAAAGAACAGAGTTTAGATGAAAAAATGGAAGATTCTAAAGAGCAGTTGGGTGATAATAAAAAAGGGAAAAGTTCAAAAAGCCAATCTGAGGCCTCCGAGATGATGGAACAAATGGCAGATGATATTGCTTCAATGATGAGTCAGTCTCAACAACAAAAGCAAGAGGAGGACATGGACGCTTTGAGGTATTTATTAGAAAACATTGTTGCACTATCCAAACAAGAAGAAGGTTTAATGGAAGAGTATGGAAAGACAAGAACGAATGATCCATATTATTTAGAGTTAAACAGACAACAGTTGAAAATAGATAAGTCGACAGATATAGTTAGAGATTCTTTGATTGAGTTAAGTAAAAGAGTACATCAGTTG
>JAUHXX010000072.1 GCA_030426825.1 Bacteroidia bacterium
GTAAAAATGACACTCATTAATGTGTTAAATGACTTTTGTCAGTTTTTTAAATAGAAAAGGTTACCTATTTAAATCTATGACATATACAGTTAAATAAATGAGAGACAGGTGCAGGCAATTTTTTCAAACTTTCATACGTATATTAAATAAGACAACACAAACACACTTTTAAAAACTTCAAACTATGATCTTACATATTTTCCACCAAATTAAAAAGTTAAATTTTCGTTACAAATCATTAATGAACAAACTATAAGCATTTTAAGAACGTCTTAATAGAAAGCATAAAAATGGATTACTTAAAAAAAGAACTAAACAAAATTTTGCCGCTTGCGCTTCTTTTCGGAGCCATTGGGGGAGTCTTGTTGATTGTTGTAAGTAATTTGTTTGTTGCCAACTTGTTTTCGGTGCTGATATCTTACATTTTAATCATCAGTGCTAGCGTTTACATTCTAAACAAAATGCGTTATCGCAAAGAATTAAAAGGCTCGTTACTTTATGGATCTTGTGTTTATTTAGTAATGACGTTGATTGCCTTTCTGGATATGATTATGAATACCAATCCAGATTTTGTCAATCCAATGTTTGAGAACATGTTATTTTTTGTAACCATTCTCGCTACGGCAGTTTTCTTTTCAGGAAGTATAGCTTTCTTGTTTAAAAAGAACCTGCTTCATTAAAATAGGAATTAACAATTCTATCATAGCTTAAAACAAAAAAAGAGTCGCGGTATATCCGGGACTCTTTTTGATTTATATTAATTGTTTTACTCAGCTTTAATTAGCTCCTCAATTTTATTCACCATATGATTGGTTCCTGCAAAAAACGGAACACGTTGGTGTAAATCAGTGGGTTCAATATCCATAATTCTCATGGCACCATCCGAAGCCTTGCCTCCTGCTTGTTCCATAATCATGGCCATTGGGTTACATTCGTATAACAACCTCAATTTTCCTTTTGGAGCCGTTGTTGTTGATGGATACAAGTAAACTCCTCCTTTGATGAGATTTCTATGAAAATCAGCTACCAAGGATCCAATGTATCTTGCTGTATATGGACGATTTGATGCTGGGTCAATATGCTGTGCGTATTTAATAAAGTTTTGAATCCCTTCTGATGATTTGTAAAAATTACCCTCATTCATAGAGTAAATTTTTCCAACTGCCGGTATGGTCATGTTAGGGTGCGATAAAATGAAAACACCTAATCCTGGATCATAAGTAAATCCATTGACACCGTTTCCAGTTGTATATACCAACATAGTGGATGATCCGTAGATTACATATCCTGCTGCTAACTGTTCAGTTCCTTTTTGTAAAAAATCTGCTTCTGTTACTGGCGTTCCAATTGGAGAAATACGCTTGTAAACACTAAAAATAGTTCCGATTGATACGTTCACATCAATATTTGATGATCCATCAAGTGGATCCATAGCAACAATATAGGAGCCTTCTTCATTAATGGATATGTATTCGTCATTTTCTTCAGATGCTATCCCGCAAATAACTTTTCGTGCAGTTAAAGCTTTAATGAATTGATCATTGGCAAAAACATCTAATTTTTGTTGGGCTTCCCCTTGGATGTTTTCACTACCCGCTGCACCTAGTATATTACTAAGTAAACCTGCTTTATTGACTTGTTGACTCACAATTTTTGAGGCCAACCGTATAGCCGAAAGTAAACGCGAAAATTCACCAGAAGATCCTGGAAAATCCATTTGTCTTTCAATAATAAATTCGCCGAGTGTAGTTACGTCCGTCATAGATCAATTTTGAAGCACAAAGAAACTGAAAAATTGTTGTCTATACAATTGTTTCGTATCTTTGTTAATGATTAATATGAGAACAAAACTATTGATATTCTTGGGTTTCATGATTTACTCAGTGGCATCTTTTTCGCAATGCGCTATGTGTAAAGCTGTGGCTGAAGATACAGAGGTAGAGGCTCAAAGTGCGTTGAATGCAGGTATACTGTATATCATGGTGATTCCTTATATCATCTTGTTTTTTGCATTCAGAAAGAAAATCGCTGGATTTATTAAAGAATTCAGATCGGCTAAGGGCTAGTCTTATTCAGCCTGAAATTCTGAAGATTTTAGGTATTGGCGAGGGAGTTCAATCACTGCGCAGCAATCTAACACATTGAAAATAAAAAGACGAAAAAAGAAAAGTGGTTTCCCAAGGCAGAGCCTTCAGCTAGATTTTTTGGACCTTTTGGCTTGTGCTGACCTCGTGCGCTAAAGCTACAGAGGCGGCGCAGCGAGGTCGAAGTAAGATATGACAAAAGGACTAGAGTAAAGAAAAATCATTATTTGAATTTAAACTAAAAGAGTTAAGAATATAAGCCGCAGCAGCTCAGCTACTGCGGAGCGGTGCAGTTGTGGCGAAGTAGCTGTGCTTCAATTCAAACTTGCCCTCGGCTCCGCTGCTCCGCCGCTAAAGTTTCGGCGACACGCGGTCGGTCAACTCGTTTGGTTAGGTGCATTGTTTTATAAAGGACTCCGAGCGCAGCCTTGAAGCCCTTGGCTCAATTCAAAAAAAAACCATTCGCGATAAACGAATGGTTTTGAACTATTTTATTTAAAAAGTATTATTTGATCTGATTTGGATCTGCTTCAGCAATTTTATTGTAATCCATTTGCCTTTTCATCCAATATGCAAAAGCAACAAAACCAAAAATAAGAACAACTATCCAAGGCATATCACCCAATGGCTCTAATGTATTCTCAAATGCCCAATAAGCGATATCTCCTAATCCGTAAAAAATGTCTGCTGAACTCATAATTTTAATTTTGTACTAAGGCAAATGTAATAAATTATCCACTAATTTTGCAGCATGCTATTAAATTTATATCGGTCAAACAGCCCCATAGCTGTTTTTAGCTTACCACTGTTGATAGCAGCTTTGGCATTGCCGCAATTGTTTACCAATCTAGAACATTTTAACTATTTGTTTTCGTGGCAGATAGAACTTTGGTCAAGCATCAATCAATATCCATTCTTAAATTATGCCTTAACGGTAACGACCGTGGCAATATCTGCTCACCAGTTAAATAATGTTTTTAATCAAAATACCTTTTATTCAAAAAATAGCTTTACTCCAGGGTTTATCTATGTGCTGTGTTTATTGACATTTGATGCTCTTGTCTTTACTCCAATGCTTTTGGCGCATTTGTTCATCATACTATCATTAAGACACCTCTTCAAATTAAGAAGACAGGATGAGGCAAAAGCCATTATTTTTTGGTCAGGTTTTTTTACGGGTATGGCTTTTTTATTGGCGCCCATGCAAGCAACTCTTATTCTTTTACCCTGGATTGGCTTAACCATTTTTAGACCTTTTGTATGGAGAGAATGGGTGATGGTAATTTTGGGTGCCGCCATCCCTTTGATCTATTATGCATCCTACATGTATATTTCTGAAGGATATTTGGCAGTTGAAGCTCCGGAGCAGTCAGAGTTTAATACAAAGGGGAATACGCAGCTCTATAGTTTAATCAATTACATTTTTTTCGGATTAATCTTGATTGGGTCATTCTATAATTACTTGGCAATAGCACGCTCTGAAATTAATAGATTTAAAAAACAAAGTCAGGTATTGGCCCACATGACATGGTTAAGCGGTTTGTCTTTTTTAGCAGGCTGGTACTTTTACGATATTTTCTATCTGGGATTTTTAATTCCGATTGCAATTATAGTTGGAACACAGTTGTTGCATAGCAGGAATAATACTGTTGTCAACGGAATTGTTATTATCTGGTTAATAATTAGTCTTGCAAATGTTGTTTTAGGCAGCTAATTTTCATGACTGATTGATTACCTTTGTCATCTAATTCAAACCAATAGAATGAAATTCGGAGTAGTTACTTTCCCAGGATCTAATTGTGATCAAGACATGATTTACACATTAGAATCAAGTTTAGGTCAAAAAGTTGAGAAATTGTGGCATAAAGACACTGATTTGAAAGGTGTTGATTTTGTTGTATTACCTGGAGGCTTTTCTTATGGAGATTATTTAAGATCAGGTGCTATTGCAAAGTATTCACCAATTATGAAAGAGGTTATTGCTCATGGTGAAAGAGGAGGATACGTGATGGGGATTTGTAATGGTTTTCAAATTTTATGTGAATCACCTTTATTAGATGGAGCTCTTTTACATAACGATACACAGAAGTTCATTTGCAAAAATGTTTATTTAAGGCCTAAGTCTAAATCTGCAGCTATTTCTAAAGGATTAGATGCAAACAAGGCATTCAAAATTCCAATCGCTCATGGTGAAGGAAGATTCTTTGCCCCAGATGATATGAAAACTGAATTGTATCAAAACGATCAAATTTTGTTTCAATATTGTGATGCAGAAGGGAATGTAAATGACGCCAATAATCCGAACGGATCAATTGACAATATTGCAGGTATTTGTAATAAAGGAAAAAATGTTTTTGGGATGATGCCTCACCCAGAAAGAGCTGCTGATCCAAACTTAGGCAACACAGACGGAAAGTTATTGTTTGAATCTATTTTAAACAATCTACAATAATAAAAAAGGCGGTTTTAAAACCGCCTTTTTCTTTTAATGCTCTTCGCAGTGAATTGTGTAAACCGTATCACCAACGGCATAACCATTTGCTTCTGCATCTTTTAAATCATCTCCACATAATTCTCCAATCTCATGTTCCATTCCATTGTGGTCATAGTGACAGTCTTGACATTTTTTGCAAGAACTAAGGTAGCTTGCTCCAACTAGGGCAATAATCATTGTTGCTGTTTTCATTTTAATCGTGTTTTAAATGTTGATTGAATTGATATTTGATTGATAAGAAGATGTTGAATCCGGGTGAAGGAATTCCGAAATTTTTAAGACCTGATAAATGATCGATATAGTTTGAATTTAAGGCGTTTCGAACTCCCGTTGAGATGAAAAATTCATTGTTAGCCTCATATTTAAAATTGACAGATAGATTCAGTAAATGATAAGCTGGTGAAACCGTCTCAAGAACTCCCAGTCTATTTTGTTTGAAAAAGTAAAGATGCTGGATAACAACATCCTCTATTTTAAATTTGCGCTCAGATTCGAATTCAATTTTTATTTGAGAATTTATCCTGGTTTGAGGAATAAAAGGAATGGGGTTTTTGTTGTCGTCCTCTGCAAAAATGGTAGAAAGACTACTCTCTAAATGTAACCAGTGGGCAAAATGAGGGTGTAAATGAAATCCGAAATCTACGCCGTAAAGTTGAGCAAAGCTGGTTTGATTGTATTCATAAACTATGAATTGATCAATTATGGAATCCGTTTGTGACAGATAGGTGTAATTGCTGATGCGATTGTAAAATGGGTTGATAATAATTTCAAGATCCTCAAAATGTAAGGCATAACTCAAGTCAAATTGTAAGGCTTTTTCCGTTGTCAAATTGACGTTTCCTATTTCATATCTAAAAGATCCATGATGTACACCATCTGAAAGTAATTCAGAAGTAGTGGGAGCTCTAAATCCTGAAGAAATATTGAATCTTAGGGTCGTCTTTTTTGTTAGTCTTGAAAAACCGGCGGAGTAATTTAAACCCGCATATGATTTTGAAAACGGTGTAATCTCATTAACGGTTTTAATGGTTCGGACGTCATAACGAGCACCAAAAAGAACTCTCCACTTTTGTTTAGAATAATTCATCAACCCATAAACACCAATATCCTGTGTTTGGCCATCCGGAATAAGGGTTTCAGTCGCAGCAGAACCGTTGGTGTTTATTTGAAGCATGCCTTGTGAACCGAGTATGCTCGTCCAGTTTTTTCCAATTTTTTTCCGCCATTTTAAATTGAACAATGAGTTATTTAAATTCATGATAATGTCAGGGAAAAAGAATTTTTCTTCATGCTCTTTAAGAGAATTGTTGGTGTTGCCAAGAGTTAGAAATAACTCTTGATTTTTGAAAAAGAATTTGTTTTCAATCGATACAAAATGGTTTTGAATTTTTTGCATTGGAACGTTTTCTCCCCTGTTTTGATTGGTCGTTTGAAAACTTAATGGGTCAATTATGGTATCATGCGTGTGTCCTGGAAGGCCTATCCTGCCGTTGTAAAAGTTGTAACGTAAATTAAATACCCATTTATTTTTATTGAAACCAAAAGCAAGTTTTGCTGAGCTTTGAGCAAATCTTGAATTTAAAACTTGATTTCCATTTGGAATTCCGAAATCTGCATGGTTGTCGTATCCACCATAAACATTGAGATGAATTGCATTTTTGCTGAACTGAATTCCTGCTTGATTGGATGAGCCTAATGAATTGTGATCGAATTTTGTTTGCACGAAACCTTTCAAGGTATTGTTTTGCACATAAGGTTCATCCACAAAATAAAGAACACCACCCATGGCATCTGCGCCATACAAGAGTGATGACGGACCTTTAATCACCTCTACACTTCCAATACCTAAGGAAGTAACTGGCAGTCCATGATCTCCTCCCCATTGTTGGTTTTCAATTCTTAAGCTATTTACGTAAGTAACAACACTGCTGCCTGATAGGCCTCTGATGACTGGTTTACTCACTCCAGTCCCAATTCCAGTTTGATATACGCCTGGAATATTCGTTAAAGCCTCGCCTAAGGTTGTTGTTGGGATTTTATTGAGCTGTGTTAAACTGTGTGATTCTATGTTTGTGATGCTCTCTCGGTGCAAGTATCCATTATTACTCACAATAACCTTGTCAAATTCATGATGGGCTTTTTCTAATGTGATCGTTGCTACTGATCCATCATTTACAAAGTCGAAATGAATCGTAGAATATCCAGTGGCACTTATAATTAAATGATTTTCACCTTCAGGAATGTTCATGGCCATCCAATTCCCAAGTGAATCTGCGAAAATGAGTTTCTCTAAATCGACAAAGTAAATTTTTGCAAAAGGAATCGGACCTTGATCAGCTTGGTCAACAACCTTTCCATTCACAGTTTGTGAGAAAGAAATTGCCGCCGAGGCCACCAGAAATATGATTAGAAAAAATCTCATATATTTGCATCAATGTTGCAAAAGTAAATTAATAAATGCAATATTGTTGCATTTAATCATGGAAAAATTACTCAAATCTAAGAATTTACGCGCAACTCCTTTTAGATTGGAGGTGTTGACGATTTTTGGTAAGTATGAAAATGCGATTGAAATGTCTACCATTGAATCAGAATTGGGAAATTTTGACCGTATTACCTTGTATCGAACCATAAAATCTTTCATACAAGCGGGAGTGGTTCACGAAATTCATGTAAACGGTGATTCCAAAAAATTCGCTTTGTGTGCTGAAGGATGTGAAAATCTTCATCATCAGCATGATCACATTCATTTTCATTGTACGGTTTGTCAAGAAACGTTTTGTTTAGATACCGTTGAAATGCCAAGCTTAAACCATCCTACTTTTACAATATCATCTTTTGATATTCAGGCGCAAGGCATCTGTGAGTCTTGTAATTAAAGAGCTTTTCTCAAATGAGCTAAGGATAATAACTATAAAAATAAATATATAATTATAAAAATAGTTGTATAATTAGAAATATAGTTATATGTTTGTTTCATGAAAAAGGAATTGACAAAAGCTGAAGAGCAAATTATGCAAGCCATTTGGTCGGTTGAAAAAGGATTTGCGAAAGACATTTTAGAAAACTTAGCAGAACCTAAGCCAGCTTATAATACGGTATTAACGGTTATTAGAGTGTTGGTACAAAAAGGATTCGTAAAGTTTAAAACTTATGGAAAGTCTAATGAGTACTACGCAACAATTAGTAAAGAAGAGTATTCTAATCAGAAATTAACCAGTTTAAAAAAGAACTATTTTAATAATTCTGCAAAAGAGTTGGTATCCTTTTTTGTGAAAGAGAATAAGATGGATATTAATGATCTTGACGAACTGCTCAAGGCTATAAAATCTGAAAACAATGAATGATTTTTGGATGTATTTACTAGAGCTAAACCTGGTTTTAGTGGTGCTTTTTGGAGCATATACTTTGGTGAAATCATTTATAGATTACCGCTTGAGTAGATGGTGTCTATTGATGCTTCCCATTTTATCGGTAGTGCTTGTTTGGATAAAGTCAGTATTGATCGCTTCAGGTAATTCTGTTGGAGTAGGTTTAATTCAATTAGATGAAGTAGTTGTCAGTAATCAAGGCGATTTTTATGATGGAATTTTTAACTGGTCGCAATTATATTGGATTGGTGTGACTGGGTTTATGCTGTTTTCGGCGATTAAATTATTGAGAATAAGAAAATTATTTAGGGGTGCTAAACCGCACTCTGATTATGAACATATTAAGGTCATTTCGACAAATTCGAAAGACTCTTTTTCGTTTTTCAACCGAATTCATTTGAGCGCTCATTTGAAGGAGGAAGAAAAAGAGGTGGTATTAGATCATGAGCTTTTACATGCCTCTAACTATCACTCTTTAGATTTATTACTAATGGAGATTTACCATTCCTTTTTCTGGTTTAATCCGCTATTGCTGATAATGAAAAAAGAGTTGATTCAAGTGCACGAGTTTGAAGTAGACCAAGCAATGTATTCTAAATACAATGTTGGCTATCTAAAGCATTTAGTTGCTTATGCCCTTGGGGCAAGCTCGGCTCATTTATTATTAACCAGCCAATTTTATAATAAGTTGACATTGGCTAAAAGAATCACAAAAATGAAATCTAAAAGAAGAAATAGAAATTTTATGTTAGCACTCATTCCGGTTATCGGATTGACCTTTGCTAGTATATCTTGGTCACAAGTAGATCAAACTAAAAAAGATGCAAAATTGTCATACGCCATTCCGCCACCCAACGGAAGTATTGATAAAGAACCGCAGTTTAAAGGAGGTAAGGATGCTTTGTTTGCTTATATCGGAGAACATATTAATTATCCAGAAAATTGTGAGAAAAACAATACGCAAGGAACCGTACATGTTGAGTTTACCGTTCTAACTGATGGAAGTGTTGAGGATGCAAGAATCAAAAAAAGTGCGCATAAAGATCTTGACGCGGCTGCTTTGAAAGTAGTACAAGGCATGCCTAAATGGGAACCAGGAATGAAAGACGGTAAACCTGTAAAAACGCAGATGGTGTTGCCAATAACGTTTAAGCTTTAAGCTAAAAACGCAATGATTTTTTCGGCTAGTTTGGCCATGTCTAATTGAGGTAAGGGATGCCTGCTGTCGGATAGTTTATAATAAAAACTGTTCGGCAGTGCGGCATCAACATCTAAAGTTTCTTGGCAAGATACCATTTCATCTTGATCTCCTAAACCGATAAAACATTTATTCTGGATGTGTGCAAAATCATCAAAATTTAAGGCCGCTCCGTTGCCCAATTCAATCATAAAATCAACGGTTTTTAACATGTTTGTTTTCCAATCAGCTTGAATTTTATCGAGATAGGCCGCAAATTGAGGCACTTTTTCCTCAATTTTCTCTGGGTTCATCTTCCCAGATTCTAGCTTGGCAATCAATGGATCCCATTTTAATTTCGATCCCAATGACATGATGTCTCCAATTTTATCACCATGATTAATTGCGAAATTGTAAGTGGCGTATCCTCCCATGCTATAGCCAAAAACTTGTGGTTTGTCAATTTCGTTTTGAATGATGAATTCGTGTAAATTTTCTGAAAATACGGCTAATGAAAATTTTTGGTTGGAAGGTCTACTTCCGTGTCCTTCAAAATCAAAAGCGTAAACCTTGAAATGATTTTCTAGTAATGGAATTAAGGGTTTGAACTGTGAGGCTGCACCTAATGCTCCGTGACACAAAATTAAATTCTTCATAGGACTTTTGCAGGTTTTTTAAATGAACCTTCATTACTGAAAAAGTAAATGAGAATTATTGAAATGAACCAGGCGTAGTAACCTAAGGAGAAATAGGTGTATAACATGGTAAACATAAAGGGCATATAACTCGCTGCTGAAAGCATGGCTAGGGTGCCTAGCAGCCACTTTAATTGCTTTTTCGAGCTGTTTGAATAATGCATGATGATAACAGCCAATATTAGAGGGTTAGCCAAATTCATGACCACATACTGGAACATGATCAAAATAGTATTATCTGAAATTGAATAACCATTGTTTTGATTCAACAGAACGTCAATTCCAGCTTCCCATCCATAGATGGTAATTTCGTCTGTAAATAGCGTGTATTGTAATACGGGAAGAAAAAAGGAGAGCAGATAAACTGCTACAGCAATATTGAATTTGGTTTTCATTTTTCAGGATACATCTTATTCATTTCATCAATATTTGCTGAAATTAATTCTTTTAAGGCTTCAATATCTATGTTTTCAAGATTTTTAACATACAAACAGCCTTTGCCGAGTTTGTGCTTGCCTAGTTTGTCAAGAATGGTCTGATGCTTATCGAATCCTCCAATAAAGTATAAGCTGAGTTGATTTTTTCGTGGAGCAAAGCCTGTTTTAAACCATTCTCCTTCTCTTCCAGATTTGCCTACGTAATGATATTGCCCCAGACCGACAATGTCTTTTCCCCACATCTGCGCTTTCAATCCTGTAACCTCTTCCATTAGTTTTAATACATTTTTGCAGTCTGCTTTTTGCCCTTCATCTGGAATGGTATTAATGTAGTTTTCAACGGCTACAGAGGTTGGTTGGGTTTTATTGTCGTTTCTAGTCATAAGGTTAAATTAATCATTTTCAAAACAAAAAACCCAGTTCAAAAATGAACCGGGTTTTTATATTGTAAGATTACGGTTAAGGATCGTAAACTTTTATTTATTCAATTGGTATTACCCAGAGCACATTTGACACTCGCTTAACAGCTCGGTCGAATTTAGTCCAGGCTAATCAGCACCTGAAGGCGCTTCTTATCCAGAACACATTTCACAGCTGTCTGGATCATCCAAAGAACAAGCGATTTCTGCCATTCTTTCTTCTTCAGTTTTAGCAACCGGTGCTGCTGTAGCAGTTTTATCAAGTGTAAACTTAATAGCGTCAGTAGCAGCTTTAGTTCTTAGATAGTACATTCCAGTTTTTAAACCAGCTTTCCATCCGTAGAAGTGCATTGAAGTTAATTTCGCAAAGTTTGCGTTCTCCATGAACAAGTTTAATGATTGTGATTGGCAAATATATGCTCCACGATCAGCAGCTTGATCAATGATTACTTTTTGAGAAATTTCCCATGCAGTTTTGTACAAGTCTTTAATGTCTTGTGGAATCTCATCAATGTTTTGAATTGATCCGTTAGAAGCCATTAACTTGTTCTTCATGTTCACATCCCATAATCCTAACTTCACTAGGTCTTTCAATAAGTGCTTATTCACGATAATGAACTCACCAGAAAGTACTCTTCTCGTATAAATGTTAGAAGTGTATGGCTCAAAACATTCGTTGTTTCCTAAAATTTGAGCAGTAGAAGCAGTTGGCATTGGTGCTAATAATAGAGAGTTTCTCACTCCGTGCTCCATTACCTCTTCTCTTAATACATCCCATTCCCATCTGTCTGATGGCTTAACACCCCACATATCGAATTGGAAAATACCTTGAGAGATTGGTGAACCTTCGAAAGTTTCGTAAGCTCCATCCTTTTTCGCTTCATCTTTTGATGCAGTTACTGCAGCATAATAAATCGTCTCGTGGATTTCTTTATTTAGCTTCTTAGCCTCAGCTGAGTCGAACGGGTAACGCATTAAAATATACGCATCAGCCAATCCTTGAACTCCAATTCCAATAGGACGGTGTCTCATGTTTGAGTTTCTCGCCTCTTCAATAGGATAGTAGTTCTCGTCAATTACTTTATTCAAGTTAACCGCCAAATGGTAGGCTACATCAAATAATTTATTGTGATCAAATTCTTGTGTTTCAGTATCAACGAATTTAGGAAGTGCAATAGAGCCTAAGTTACAAACAGCAACCTCATCTGGAGAAGTGTATTCTAAGATTTCAGTACATAAGTTTGAAGACTTAATAGTTCCCAAATTCTTTTGATTAGATTTCTCATTCGCAGCATCTTTGTAAACCATGTATGGCGTACCAGTTTCGATTTGAGATTCTAGAATTTTGAACCATAAATCTTGTGCTTTGATTGTTTTTCTTCCTCTTCCTTCTTTTTCGTATTTCGTATACAATTTCTTGAAGTCAGCACCATAAGCTTCTGGTAATCCAGGACACTCATTTGGACACATCAAGGTCCAGTCTCCGTTTGCTTCAACTCTTTCCATGAACAAGTCAGACATCCACATTGCGTAGAATAAATCTCTTGCTCTTTGCTCTTCTTTACCGTGGTTTTTCTTTAACTCTAAGAAATCAAAGATATCTGCGTGCCAAGGCTCCATGTAGATTGCGAAAGAACCTTTACGTTTTCCTCCACCTTGATCTACATATCTCGCAGTATCGTTGAATACTCTTAACATTGGAACAATTCCGTTTGATGTTCCGTTTGTTCCTTTAATGTATGAACCTTTAGCTCTAATGTCGTGAATAGATAATCCAATTCCACCTGCTGATTGAGAAATTTGAGCACATTGCTTTAATGTGTCATAAATTCCACCAATACTATCTTCTTGAATCTGTAATAAGAAACAAGATGACATTTGTGGCTTTGGTGTTCCAGCATTGAATAAAGTTGGTGTAGCGTGTGTAAACCAACCTTCAGACATAGCATTGTATGTTTTTACTGCTGAAGCAATATCATCTTTGTGGATACCAACTGAAACTCTCATCAGCATTTGTTGTGGACGCTCAACAATTTGCCCGTCAATTTTCAAAAGGTATGCTCTTTCTAATGTTTTAAATCCGAAATAATCGTATTTGAAATCTCTGTCATAAATGATGTGAGAATCGAAGTATTCAGCATTGTCTTGAACAATTTTATAAACATCTTCAGCGATTAATGAAGCATTCTCACCTGTAATAGGGTCAATGTAATCATACAAATCCTGAACGGTGTCTGAG
>JAUHXX010000073.1 GCA_030426825.1 Bacteroidia bacterium
ACACATAAATCATATCGTAATTCATTAGCCCTTTAACTGCAGTGACTGTTTTTAATACAAAGGACTCACCAAATCCTAATTGATTAATTAAATTTTTCATAGTTCTGTTTTTTAAGCTCTTATTTGACGGATCGCTTGAGTAAACTGAAAATTATCTAGACAGATATCCTCTCCAAACACATTTTCAAACTTGTAATCAATGATCTCAGTTCCATTACCAAAATCTAAATGATTCACATGCTCAATTTTAAATTCGTGTCCCAAGGCAATAATCTTAGAAATGATTCTGTTTAAATCAGAATGTGACATTTGAATTTTAGTTGGAATTAGTTTTCCATCCATTTTGATTTCGCAGTGTGCGGTTACAAAATCATCACCCGTTTCATAAGAAACTTCATTCACTTTTAGCTGCTTGTAAATCGAAAAAACTGTTTTCATAATCAAATTGTTTGATACAATAGTATTTAAGCAGCACGTAATCAATTTACGTTCTAATTTTTGGTGAATAAAAAGCTGAAAAAATTTTAACGGGGATGCTTATTTCTATTAAATTTACCCCAACATTAAGCGTATGAAAAACATTCTAGTAATCGGGGCAGGATTGTCGGCTTCATCCATGTTAAGATATTTTACACAACACGCTGAAAGCGAAGACTGGTACATCAAAGTTGTTGATCAAAACGCAGCTTTAGCACAATCAAAAGTTGCTGGATGTTCAAGAGCAGAAGGTTTTTCAATCAACGCCTTGGACCCAGAAGAGAGGGGGCCCTTAATTGAGTGGGCTGATATCGTTATTTCTATGTTGCCCGCTAGATTCCATATTGATGTTGCAATCGACTGTGTAAAACACAAAACTAACTTGATCACACCATCTTACATTTCAAAAGAAATGAAAGAGTTGCATGAAGAGGCAGAAGAAGCTGGCATTTTAATTATGAACGAAATTGGAGTTGACCCAGGAATCGATCATATGTCAGCTAAGAAAATATTAGATGAAATTGAAGAGAAGGGCGGCAAAATGCACATTTTTGAATCCTTTACGGGTGGATTAATTGCCCCAGAAAGTGATGATAACCCTTGGAATTATAAATTTACTTGGAATCCAAGAAATGTGGTGCTAGCGGGGCAAGGATCTGCAGCAAAATTCATTCAAGAGGGGCAATACAAATACATCCCATACAATAAACTCTTTAGAAGAACTGAAATCATCAATATTGACGGATATGGTGATTTTGAAGGATACGCCAACCGTGATTCTTTGAAATACCGATCTAAATATGGCTTGGATGACATCCCGACAATTTATCGTGGAACATTCAGAAGAAAAGGCTTCTCAAAAGCTTGGGACTCTTTCGTACAGCTGGGAGCAACTGATGACAGTTATATTTTAGAAGGAAGCAAGGATATGACCAAAAGAGAGTTTATTAATTCTTTTTTACCATATAATCCGAACGATTCAGTTGAGCTAAAGTTGAGGCATTATCTCAAAATAGATATGGACGATATCATCTGGGATAAACTCGTTTGGCTAGGCATTTTTGATCGCACCGAAATGGGCTTTACAGAAGACGTTACACCAGCTTATTTCCTACAAAAAATTCTAGAAGAAAAATGGTCTTTAGGTAAAGATGACAAAGACATGATAGTAATGTGGCACAAATTTGTTTACAAATTAAACAATGACTATCACGAAATAAATTCACACATGGTATCAATAGGCGAAGACCAAACGTACACTGCTATGAGTAATACAGTTGGCTTACCTTGTGCAATTTGTGCGAAATTGATTTTGAATGGAACGATTCAAACAAAAGGAGTTCATTTACCTATCCACAAAGAGATTTATAAACCAATTTTAGAGGAGCTCGAAAGCTTTGACATTAAGTTCACTGACACAGTTGTAGACCCTCCAGTATTGTATATAGAACCTTCAAGAGTTTAAACACTCAAGGCGACAACTTCTTGAACTTCTTCAATATTTGCTTTCAGCAATTGTTCAATGCCGCCTTTTAAAGTAGCAGTTGAAGATGGGCAACCTGAACAAGAGCCTTTCAATTCAACAGTTACAATTCCAGAGTCGTAACCTACATAATCAATCGCTCCACCATCATTTTCTACTGCAGGTCTTACGTACTGATCTAACAGCTCCATAATGGTATCGTCAAATTCTGAAGGTTCAAAAGATTTACGTACCTCTTGTTCCTCCTCACTTTTAATCGCAATTGTTGGCATCATCACCAACACTTCTTTGCCAGATGCAATCCATTCGCGAATAAAATCTCTTAACTCCATCATGATGAAATCCCAATCAACGTTATCCGTTTTAGTCACCGTCACAAAATTACCCGTGATGAAAACCCCATCAACAAAAGGAAACTGAAACAGAGCTTCTGCAAGAGGTGAGTGCCCTTTAGCTTCTGCCATAGAGTTAAACTCAACTGCTGCATTGTCAATTAACAAATACTTATTGGCCACGAATTTCATGGTCAATGGGTTAGGTGTCATCTCTCCGTAAAGTGTAACCGGTACTCTAGTCTCTTCCATCTTGATTTTTTTACAAAATTAACTCAATTTATTATCCGTTACACAGATACTGGAATAGATTTCGTTATTTTAATGCTATGAAACGCCGAAAGTTTATTCAAAATACTACTGCACTCGCTGTGGGAGCCTACGCACTTTCATCCTTTGAATTTCAAGATGACGAGAAAATAATTAAACCGAAAGGATTAATTAAAGGAGATCTCATTGGAATTACTGCTCCTGCAGGATCAATCTGGAACAAAGCACATATTACTAAAATTCAAGGAATATTAGAAAACTTAGGGTTCAAAACCACGGTTGGTAAGACCTGTTATGAGCAAGATGGTTTCTTGGCTGGATCAGACAAAATGCGTGCTGAGGAGTTGATGGGCATGTTTCAAAACAAATCTATACGCGGCATCTTAACCATGCGTGGCGGCTGGGGGTGCGCACGGATATTAGACATGTTAGATTATCAATCAATTGCAGCAAACCCTAAAGTAATTATGGGCTTTAGCGATATCACTTCTCTTATTAATGCTATATATACGAAAACTGGATTAGTGACTTATCACGGCCCTTGTGGTTATTCATCTTGGGGAGATTTTTCTACAGATGAAGTCATGAAAACCCTGGCTCTTGGCCTTCCAAGAACATTAAAAAACCCAAACAACAATTTAGAAGATCTTAGAACTTGGTCATCAGGAAAAGCACAAGGACGATTAGTCGGTGGGAATTTAACTGTGATCGCTTCAATGGTCGGCACATCATATGAACCAGACTGGAACAACAAACTTCTTTTTCTTGAAGAAATTAAAGAAGAGCCCTATCGAGTTGATCGCATGTTATGGCAAATGAAACAGAGCGGGGTATTCAATAAAATTAACGGGGTGATTATCGGATCATTTCGTAAGTGCGAGCCCGAAGAACCGGAAAAATCTTTCAGTTTAGAAGCCATTTTCGAGCAGCATTTTGCCCAAGCCAAATTCCCAGTTTATCAGGGGGCGAGCTTCGGCCATATTGCTCCAAAATTTACACTAGGTGTAGGGTTATTTTCTGAGATGGATGCCGACAATTTTACAATCAAAACATTAGAAAAATCAGTCGTTGTATAATCTCTTTGATTTGCTTTTGATTGAGTACATTTGTTTCAATGAACTGGCTTAATTTCGAACGATTCAAATTCCCCTTGTTGACATTTGTCCTGTCGTTTGTAGTGCTATTTTATTTTTTTAACGCCATTATTTTGGCGCCTAATGATTTCGTCTTTGCGTCTGGGGGAGATGGTATTAAGAATTATTACACGTACATGTTTCATGCAAAACACGACCCAAGTTTTTGGGAGTTTAATGGTATGAACTATCCATTCTACGAAAATGTCGTCTATACGGATGCCCACCCTTTGCTATCTTATTTCATTGGATCATTAGGACTTGAAGATTTCGGAATAGGAATTCTAAATATACTGTTGCTTTTGTCTTTCCCGATCTGTTCAGTATTCATCTATTTGATATTAAAAAACTATGGCGTAGAAGTTTTCTGGGCAATTTTCGCGGCTATTGCCCTAACCTATTTAACTCCTCAAATTTTTCGATTTACAGGCCATCTTTCTTTGTCTTATGTTTTCGCTATTCCTGGAATGTGGTGGCTTTTAATAAAATGTAATAACGCCAGTTCTGCCACATTGTGGGCAATTTTGAGCTTTTTATATGTGTTTGCCTTCTTTTTTACCCATCCTTATTTAGGAATCATCTTAAGTTTCTTTTGCTTGGCGTTCTGGTTTTTCGTTTACATCACAGATCGCGCCTTATGGAAAAATGCCGTTGGGTTTGTAACAGTTCAATTAGTCATTCCTTTCACATTTTTTCGTCTGTTGATTTTCGCTACAGATCACCATTATAATAGAATGGATATACCAGCAGGATTCTATAACTATTTCGCCGGTTGGGGAAGTGTGCTGCTGCCTCATCACGGACCGAGTAATGCTGTTGGAAATATGATTGGGTTTAGATTGAATCATTGGGAAACGTGGGCCTATATTGGTTTTCCTACTATCATCTTTTTCTTTGTATTGATATCTTACGTGATCATCCAAAGAAAAAACGTCCCCTTTAAACTGATATTCAAGCACGAGTTGTTTTTATTCTTTTTAGCTGGGGTTGCAATTTTGATATTCTCTTTTTGTTTTCCCTTTAAGTTTTCTTGGTTCAGATGGATAACCGATTCAATTGGCCCGTTAAAACAGTTCCGGATTTTAGGTCGTTTTGCTTGGGTGTTTTATTATGTAATTACTATCAGCACTATTGTCGCTTTCTTTCAATATTACAAGCATCAAAGTAAAAACCTAGTAATTGGAGCAGTGTTTTTTATTGGACTGTCTTACTACTTGGTGGAGTCTCATGAGGCCGTATCTGGTGTAGCACAATCGATTTCAACAGCAAAAAACCCTTTCAAAAAAGAAAACCTAGATGCAGAAACGCAAGAAATTGCCCAGTTCCTCAAAGACAATGAATATGACGCCTTTATTCTACTGCCATTTACGCACATGTCAAGTGAAAACATGATGCTGTTGGGTGAAGAGCAAGCCAATTATGACGCATTTATGTTGTCTTATCATACGGGCCTTCCCATGATGAATTCAGTTTCATCACGATTATCTCAAGACGAATCTGTTCTTTTCAATAACTTTTTTGGACCCGAATTTTGTGAAAAACAATTGATTTATGACTTGCCAGAAAAAGCAAAAATAGCACTCATTATAAATGATGATTACTTAAATAAAGATGAACTGAGAATGGTTTATAGCCATGAATATATCCATCAAAATGAACATTTTTCGGTTTGTACCTTTAACAAAGACGCTTGGAACACCCAATTCTATTTTGATGATATAGTTGAAAGAAACAAAAATGCCCATGATTCATTAAAACAGGGATGGACTTCTAACAAAAACGACTGGTTCCATTATGAGTCTTGGGATCACTTAAAAGGAGAAAGTCTAAAAGGAAAAGGAGCGTTCGCCTCAGTTAAAGGAAATTATCCGTATTTAGCTGAAATCAGCACAGACAGCATACCAACAGGAGACTACAATGTAAGTTTTTGGTTTAACTATTATGTAGACAGAGCCGATATTTCAGCAATTACTCAATTTGAATTTGAAGATGATTCTAGCGCTTGGGCATCACAGTTTGAGATTAAAGAAAGTACTCATATTGTTGGTCATTGGATGTTCATAAGCATGGATGTAAAAGTTACTTCAGACGTTAAGAAGATAAACGTATATCTAACAGGAAACGGAAGTGGGGAACCATACATTGTTGATGAACTCTTAATTCGCAAAGCCGACCATCACCTTTTCAATACGGGGCAGCTTGGTGGAAAAGAATATATCATCTATAACAATTATTGGATCAGAAAAGATTCATTTTCTGAAAAGGACTCTTAGAAAATTTCCGAATTCTCGCAATAGAATTTTTGTGTTCACTTTTGAAAAAACCACATTAGGTTTTAACTCAACTTTCACTTTTTCTATTTTCAATTTTTTTCTAGCCGCGAGTTTGATAAATTCCAGATCAAATAAAAATCGGTCAATTTTTGTGCTTAGAAAAACAGCCGCGCCAACTTGATTATACCCTTTAAGTCCACATTGCGAATCATCTGTTGGAAGTCTTAAAAAAGTTTTAAGTACCCAACGCAAAGTTTTTGAAACCACTTTTCTGAACCAAGGCGTTTTGCTGTAGTATTCTTTTCCTCTATGCCCTAAAGCAACTGCGGTACCGTTTAATAGAGCGTCTGCAATTGCAATAACACTGTCTTCTTGATAAGGAAAGTCAATGTCCGTGTAGACAATGAAATTCGTTCGGATTACCTTCACCCCTTCTCTTAAGGCATAACCCTTGCCTCTATTCTGTTCGTAATTGACAAATTGCGCATTTAACACATTTGAAGAAACAAAGTTTTGTTGTTCGATCGTGCAATTTGTTTTTGACCCATCATTAACAATCACCAAGTGCAGTTCACCAACTTTTTGATTGAGCGCATTTGAAATAATATCCATGGATTCAACAACTTGTTTCTCCCATCCAGCTGGAGGATTATAACAAGGAAGCAATATGGTTATATTGGGCAAGTCGCTCATCAGTTGGCAAAAATAGTCATTTAAACGCCTTCACCCGTTTGTGTGAAATTGCTGAATTCATTTTGAACATCTAAACGCGCTAATTTGCCAAATAGTATTGCCCTGTTGTCATTGACGTGTCCGGCCGGAAAATTAAAACATACAGGGTAGTCATAAGATTTCACGGCGTCAGCAATAACCTCTTCGGCAGTATTACCAAAGGGCACTGCGGAGTCTTTCATTGCCGTTAAGCCGCCAACAATCAAACCTTTGATTTTGGCTAACTTTCCTGATTTCTTCAACTGCCACATCATCCGATCAATCGAGTAAACTGCTTCGCCAATATCCTCAATGAACAATATCTTGTTCTCCGTGTTCAGGTCATCATCTGTTCCACTAAGTGTAGATAAAATTGCCAAATTACCTCCAACTACTTCTGCTTCTGCTTGACCCATTTTGTTCAGTTCATGGTGTTCAATTTTAAAATCATTGAGCTTGCCTGAAATTAAATTGATCAATGAATCAAGACTTTCTGCACTGTTTTCTTCAAAATTTAAAGGCGCAGTTGAATGGATAGAGCTAAAACCCATCTTGTTTATTCTGTTGTGAAACACTGTTACGTCAGAATATCCGCAAATCAACTTAGGTTTTTTATAAAAATTGGTCCAATCAATTTGATCCACAATTCTGACTGATCCATAACCACCACGAGCACATAAAATAACATCAACATCACTGTCAATAGCATCTTGAAAATCCTTTAACCGCTGGGCGTCTGTGCCAGAAAAATAGTTGTGCTCTCCGAGAGCGTTTTCACCGATTGTAACATCAAAGCCCTTCTGTTCTAGCCAACTTTGTGCATAAAGAACATGCCTTTTTTCAATAGATTTAGCAGGAGATACAATTCTAATTTTCTTCACGCTCTAATTTAAAAACGAATTTAGAAACAAACCGTATCTTTGCTGAACTTTTATAAAAGTTCAATGTCAGAGAATAAATATACAATTACAGCCGCCTTACCATATGCCAACGGACCACTTCATTTAGGGCACGTTGCCGGAGTTTATTTACCCGCAGATATTTTTGTTCGATTCTTACGAATGAATGAAGAAGATGTGTTGTTTGTTTGTGGAAGTGATGAGCATGGCGCAGCAATTACTTTAAGGGCAAAAAAAGAAGGCACAACTCCGAAAGCTATTGTTGACATGTATCATTCGATTAACTCAAAAGCTTTTTCGGATTTTGATATATCATTTGACATTTACTCAAGAACATCTAACCAAATTCATCACGAAACGGCGCAAGAATATTTTAAAAAACTAAATGCCAACGGGAGTTTTATTCAAAAAACTACCGAACAGTATTATGATGAAGAGTTTCAGCAATTTTTGGCTGATAGATATATCACTGGAACATGTCCAAATTGTCAAAGTGAAAATGCTTATGGCGATCAGTGTGAAAAATGTGGGTCAGATTTAAGTCCTACGGATTTAATCAATCCCATCTCAACGCTTAGTGGAAAAGTTCCAACTTTAAAAGAAACTTCGCATTGGTTTTTACCATTAGATCAACATGAGGAATGGCTAAGAACTTGGATAAAAGAAGGAACTTTGAACGGTGCTCAACAGCACAATCCTAAAGATTGGAGAAACCAAGTCAATGGTCAATGCATGAGTTGGATAGATGGTGGGCTGCACCCAAGAGCAATGACTAGAGATCTTGATTGGGGAGTTAAAGTGCCAGTTGAAGGAGCTGACGGAAAAGTACTTTATGTTTGGTTAGATGCACCTATTGGTTACATTTCTGCAACAAAAGAATGGGCCCTAGAAAACAATAAAGACTGGAAAGATTATTGGACTGGCGATAGAAAGCTGGTACATTTTATAGGTAAAGACAATATTGTTTTTCATGCAATCATATTCCCTGTTCTTTTAAAAGAGCATGGTGATTTAGTGCTTCCTGATAACGTCCCAGCTTATGAATTTTTGAATTTAGAGGGAGACAAGTTTTCGACCTCTCGAAACTGGGCGGTTTGGTTGCATGAATTTATTGAAGAAAATCCTGATAAGATTGATGAGTTAAAGTATGTGTTAACCTCAATCGCACCTGAAAGTAAGGATAGTGAGTTTACCTGGAAAGAATTTCAAGCAAGAATCAATAACGAGCTGGCAGATATTTTGGGCAATTTTGTGAACAGGGCAGTCGTTCTCACTAACAAATATTATGGTGGAAAAGTTCCAGAAATTGGTGAACTTACAAAACTAGACAAAGAAGTTTTATCGCAAATTGGAGAATTCCCATCTAGAATTGCGGAATTAATTAAAAAATACAAGTTGCGTGAGGCGCAAGCAGAGGCTATGAATCTAGCCCGATTGGGCAACAAATATTTAGCCGAAACTGAGCCATGGAAATTGGCTAAAACCGACATGAAGCGTGTAGACACGATCATGAATATCGCCCTGCAAATTACGGCAAACCTCACCATTATATTTTCACCGTTTTTACCAAAAAAAGCACAAAAAATCGCTGAATTCCTGAATTTTGAGCAAAAAAACTGGTCATTTGCAGGAAAAACTGATTTATTAAACACAGGTCATCAGCTCAATGCTGCATCTATTTTAATATCAAAAGTAGACGACTCTTTTATTGAAACACAAATTGAAAAATTAAAACAAAGTTCAGCCATGAATTCTACGAATTTTGAACCTCAAAAAGATGAAGTTGCTTTTGATGATTTCATGAAAATGGACATTAGAATTGGCGAAATTTTAGCGGCTGAAAAAGTGCCAAAAGCTGATAAATTATTAAAGCTTACAGTTGACACTGGTTTGGACAAAAGAACAGTGGTTAGTGGAATAGCTGAGCATTATTCGCCAGAAGAAATTATTGGTAAAAAAGTTTCTATTTTGATGAATCTTGCTCCCAGAAAGATCAGGGGAGTTGAAAGTCAAGGCATGATTCTGATGGCCGAAAATTCGGAAGGAAAGTTAAGCTTTGTTTCGCCTGAAGAAGGCTTTGAAGCGGGAGGAGAAGTGAGGTAATGTCATTCCTTCACGGCTGCATACAAGGATTACTTAAATCGCGAAAATTTCCTGGGCGCGATTATCTCATTGAAAACTTGCCGAAATGGTTTTTAAAACCCGCATCTGGTGAAGTAACTATTAAAACTCGATTTGGATTTAGCATTCATCTTGACCCAACTTTTGATAAAAATATTGAGAACGTAATTTATCAACGCGGAGTTTACGAGCAAGGAACTACTGAATATATTCGAGAAACGCTAAAACCGGGAGACTGCTTTGTAGATGTTGGAGCAAACATTGGATATTTATCTTTAGTGGCAGCAGCGGCCGTTACTAATACTGGTGAAGTTCATGCTTTTGAACCGGTAGCATCCACTTTTAAATTACTGGATAAAAACAAAGCCCTGAATAATTTCGATCATTTATATTCATATGATTTTGCATTGGGCAATAGCACCGAAAACGTCACTATCTATCCAGAGGTAAATAACAGAGGAGGAGCTTCAATTATTGAAAAAAGATCATCAATAGGTCAAGACATTCAAGTAAAACGATTGGATGATTTAGGGCTCAGCAAGAAAATCAACATGCTAAAAGTTGATGTAGAGGGTTTTGAGTGGGAAGTCTTAAAAGGTGCTGAACAAACGATAAAAAAGGACATGCCTATTCTTATAGTAGAATACAGTCGGGGTCTTGAAAACAAGTTTTCTTCTCATGAAATGTTGAAATGGTTGCAATCTAAATTTGCATATAAAGCCTATCGCTTCACAAAAGGAAAGGAACGTAAATCTAAACTCGCTCCTTGCATATCGAAAACAGTTGGTCTTCCTGAGCATGACAACATCATTTGCCTGCCACCGCATTAATAATCTTATCTTTGCATTAGCGCATCTAAAAGATTAACGAATGAAACTCTATTTAACTTTATTGACGGCTTTGTTTATAGCTCCTGCTTTTTCTCAAGTTGCTGATTCTGTAGAAATACAGACTTCTAACACTGTTGTAAAGGGAACTTTAACTTGGTCTGGAGACCCCTCACAAGCTCAGCCATTGGTAATCCTTATTGCTGGTTCAGGTCCAACTGATAGAAATGGCAACAATCCGCAAATGACCAATAATTCATTAAAAATGCTCTCTGAAGGATTAGTTTCAAATGGATACGCTTGTTTAAGGTATGATAAAAGAGGAACGGCTGCAAGCCGCTTGCCACATGGGTTTAATCAAAAAGAAATGTCTTTCGAATATTTTTTGGATGATGCAAATGACTGGGTCAATAAGTTTGCCAATGATGTTCGATTCAATAAAATCATCATAGCAGGACACAGTCAAGGCTCATTAATTGGAATGATAACTGCCAATAAAAATGAACATGTTGACGCTTTTATTTCCTTGGCAGGACCTGGTCAACCGATTCAAGAAGTATTAAAAAAGCAATTGGCAGCAACATTGAGTATTGAAATGCAGGGATTGGTTAATGCTAAGCTTGACACACTTGCTATGGGAGATACACTCCAGTTCGCTCCCGAAATTTTGTACAGCATTATGCATCCTACAGTTCAACCATTTTTAATTTCTTGGATGAAATATGATCCAGCAATTGAGGCAGCTAAATTAAAAGTTCCGGCACTTTTTGTTAACGGAACCACTGACGTACAAGTAAGTTTAGATGAATTAAACAGTCTAGCTGAAGCCCAACCGAATGCCAAAGTGGTTAAAATAAAAAACATGAATCATATATTCAAACCTATCTCTAGCACAGACATGGGAGATCAATTAGAATTATATGACGACCCTGAAGTCGCGATCCATAAAAAACTTGTTCCGGCACTTACAAAATTTATCGGCGGGCTAAAATAGATGAGTGTATCTAAAAAATACAACCATAGTTTATGCACTTACCACAGAATTGAAGCGGTAACGGTAAAAATTGGTAATGCTATAGTAGGCGGTAAACATCCCATTTTGTTACAGTCTATGACCACTACTGACACCATGGACACCGCAGCAAGCGTTGAACAAAGCATTCGATTAATAGATGCTGGCTGTGAGCTTATCAGGTTCACGGCTCCTTCCATTAAAGAAGCCGAAAATCTTCAGAACATAAAGAACATCCTAAGCAACCTAGGATACAACACACCATTGGTTGCAGACATTCATTTTACACCAAATGCAGCTGAAGTTGCCGCTAAATTTGTAGAAAAAGTTAGGGTCAATCCCGGTAATTACGCGGATAAAAAGAAATTTGAAGAAGTAGATTTAACTGAAGAGGCCTATCAGGAAAAGCTGCATCAAATCAAAGAAAAATTCGGACCACTAGTTGAATTGTGTAAGGTCAATAAAAGAGCTATACGAATAGGAACTAATCACGGTTCTTTATCTGACAGAATCATGTCAAAGTATGGAGACACTCCTTTAGGCATGGTAGAATCTGCTTTGGAATTTGTGGACATTTGCGAAGAGCTCGAGTTTTACGATATCGTGATTTCTATGAAGTCATCCAAACCTATTGTGATGGTTCAAGCCTATCGACTACTAATGGCCAGAATGTTAGAACGATCAAGGATTTATCCTCTTCATTTAGGAGTAACAGAGGCGGGTGAAGGAGAAGATGGCCGAATTAAATCTGCAATTGGTATCGGATCTTTATTAGAAGACGGTTTGGGAGATACGATTCGTGTTTCTCTTACGGAAGAGCCAGAAATGGAAATTCCAGTGGCAAAGATGCTTGCAGATCGCTATTTGAATAGAGCTATAGCCGTTCCTGATTTTGATTTTGAATTGCCTTATAACCCTTATGAATATAACAGGCGAAAAACAAGGGCTGTTCTCAATATTGGAGACCACAACGTGCCAGTTGTCGTGGCAGACTTGAGTCATCTTCACACCATTAAGCCTTCACATCTTTATGCTTATGGCTATGTCTATCATGTAGAAGAAGATAAATGGACGATTAAAGATCAGGCGGTTGATTACATCTATACTGGAAAAATTATTCCAGAATTTGCCTTACCAGGGACATTAAATGTTATTTGTAATGCCTCAAAATTTGAGGATCAGGCCCAAACCTATCCTGTTCATTCATCA
>JAUHXX010000074.1 GCA_030426825.1 Bacteroidia bacterium
ACAATGATGCCTTGAATAGAAGGTGCGAAATTAGAGTTTACTAGTCACTTTCTGAATCTGCTGGTTTTAAAAGCCTCGTTCAATTCCTTAAAATCTAAGTTTCCATTTACACTTTTGAGATAATCAAAGATGATTAAGCATTTTTCAAGTTGCTTTTCTTCTGATTTTATTTTACCCACTATATGCAGTAGACTTCTTTGTTTTCCTGGTGTCAGTTGATGAAAGAACTGATCTGCTTCAGGATCTTGATAACATAGTTCTTCAAAAAAATCTGGAACACCCATCCCGTATTTTGAGTCGTCTTTTTTGAGGTAAACAATCACTTCATCTCCTTCATTCAATTTATTGGCTTTTCTAAATCCTTTATTCATCATGACGTAATAGGTACCGTCACCATTTGACATCATAGCGCAGTGAACTTCAGCAGAGTTATTAATCCTTACAATAATTCGCTTGTCAGTTGAAATAAATTGTTGAACGATATCATCAGGAAGATTAATTCTGTAATTCCACATTAAATTACTGTCAGAAACATTTCCAATTGTTGACTTAAAACTGAATTCCATATTCAAATATTATAATAATAATCTTAACTTTTAAACGAAGCTGAATATATTTGAACTGTGCTAGATAGCTTAGAAATAGCGGTTAGAACTGAACAAATCCACGACAGCGGACCCTTTTACAATGAGTTTGTTGCCCATGAATTGATTAAAGAACCTTGGAATGCCATAAGTTCATTACTTTTTTTTGTGCCAATAATTTTTTGGTTGATAAAACTGAGAGGTGAGTATAAAACTCATTTGATAATTGTCGCCCTATTGCCTTTACTCTTTTTAAACGGCATGGGATCAACATTATATCACGCTTTTCGATCGAGTCAGTTTTTCTTTTTCTTGGACGTGCTTCCCGCAGCGATAATGAGTTTTAGTTTAGCCTGGTATTTCTGGAATAAAGTATTTCATCAGATTCTAAAATCATTAATAACCGTATTGTTGTTTTATGCTGTGGGCTGGGGAATGAGATTGATAATTCAAGAAGTGGAGAGTATAGGAGATTGGGGACCAAATGTTTCTTACCTTTTTGTGGGTGCCGCATTTCTGGTTCCGCTATTAATTGACCTAAAAAAAAGGAAATATTTTCAATGGAAATTAATTGTATCTACCATATTGTTGTTAGTACATTCTTTAGCTTTTAGGGCTTTAGATTATCCAACGGTGAATTATTTCGAAGATTGGCTGCCTCAAGGAACTCATTTTTTATGGCATATTTTCTCAGTTGCAACCGTTTTTACTCTAGGTTACTATCTGTATCTCTCTAAATTACAAGAAGTTTCGAAAGAAGATTAAACTTATATGTTTAAACATCTATTTTTTGTATCTTTGTAGAAACATTTAGTTATGAGAACGATAAATCAAATAGTACCAGCCTTTAAAGTAAATATGGGCGGAACAATTCTAGATCAAGCATTGCCATTTAGAGGTGTGGATCAAATTGATCCTTTTTTATTGATTCATCACTGGTCAGATACACTTAAAGGTGGCGAACATCAAAGCAAAGTTGGGGTAGGTCCTCATCCACATAGAGGATTTTCGCCAGTTACTTTTATATTTAAGGGAGGCGTTCATCACAGAGATTCGTTAGGAACTTCTGAGGTTGTTCATGCCGGAGGAACGCAATGGATGAATTCTGGAAAGGGAATCGTTCATTCAGAACGACCAGCTAAAGATTTAGCGACAAACGGAGGTGAATTTGAAATCATACAATTTTGGATGAACGCTCCTGCTAAACATAAAATGGATGATCCTTCATATCAGCCATTGGCGCTTGATGAAACGCCTGTGATCAAAAGTGATGATGGACTTTCAGAAATATTCGTAGTCGCTGGTGAGTTAGGGGATAAAAAAGGACCAATAAAACCTAATTCAGAAGTTCAAATTTTAAGATCTAATTTAAAAACCAATGGGTCATTGAATATTGAGGTACCAGAACATTTTAATTCACTTGTTTACATGTTGAACGGGAAAATTGAAATAGACGGTCAAGTGATTGAAGGGAAAAATATGATTCATTTTAATAATGATGGAACAAGAATTGCATTAAAGTCATTAGAAGAGACAAGATTAATTGTGTTGTCAGGAGCCCCTATTAATGAGGAGTTGAGTACATATGGTCCTTTTGTTATGAATACAGAGGATGAAATTAGACAGGCAATTATTGACTATCAAAGCGGAAAAATGGGTATATTAACCGAAGAATTTGAATAAAATGATCAGACGAAACTTTTTGGTATACAGTGCCTTATTTGGTTTAGGGCTGTTTTTTGCGCCATTAAATGTGGCAGCAGAGGATAAAATTGTCATTCCCCTTCCCGAAGCTGAAGAACATGTTCGACATGGAAATTTAAATTTGCATGATAAAGCTGGTTTAGAACTTCCGAACGGGGTTTCTAACGTTAAATTCCAACGTTTTTATAAAAACGGATTCATGGAAAGCCCAGATGACTTATGTTTAGTAACTTTTGAATATGAAAACGAAACCGTTATCATTCAATTCAAGTTTTCTGAATTATGTGAAAAAGGATATCTAAACTGTTCTGGTTCGCCAAAAGGAGTGAACAAGATGTTCAAGTTAATCTAATGTTAAGATAATATTAACTAACTTCATATTAAGGTATGAAGTGGTTAACAATTTTCTTTCTCTCCTTTTCTTTTAGCGCACAATGTCAAATTGATCATTGGGAAACTGTTGTTTTCGAGACAGATCTATGGGATTATATCGTTCCATCATCAAATGTAAATACAAATTGGGTCAATACGGGGTTTAACACTACTGGCTGGTCCACTGGTTCTGGAGGATTTGGCTATGGTGATGGAGACGATAATACGGTCATTCCAAATGGAAGTACATCCTGTTTTCAACGCATTGAATTTAACATTGTAGATACTTCAGACATTGAAGCACTTTGCTTTAATATAGATTATGACGACAGTTTCATTGCTTACCTTAACGGAGTTGAAATTGCTCGAGATTTACTGTCTTCAAGCGGCCAGGCTGCATGGAATGACTGGTCAACAGGATTGCATGAGGCCCAAATGTATCAGGGAAATTATCCCAATCAATACTCTTTAGACAAATCCTTTATCGCCGCTAACATCCTAAACGGAATTAATTGTTTAGCGGTTCAAGTTCATAACGAATCAAATACATCAAGTGATTTGAGTTCTAGACCTTTTTTACATCTGGGAATTAAATCAACTTCGAGCAATTACGCTCCAACGCCTACTTGGTTCATTCCACCTGTAGTTTTAACAGAATCGAACTTACCCATTGTTGTCATCAATACTGTAAACTCTGTGAACATCCCTAATGAACCTAAAGTCGCTGGTATGATGGGGATTATCAATAATGGTGATGGTAATATGAATTATATCACGGACCCTTACAATGAATATTACGGTCACATAGGTATTGAAACACGAGGGTCATCTTCTGGAGGATTTGCCAAGAAAGCCTATGGCTTAGAAACACGTTTGGCAGATTCGTCTAATTTGAATACGTCAATTTTTAACTGGCCCGCTGATAATGATTGGATTCTCTATGCACCTTACTCTGACAAATCATTGATCAGAAATGTATTGACTTATAAAATTGGAAGAGATATGGGGCGTTATGCTCCGCGCACTCAACTTTGCGAAGTAGTTCTAAACGGAGACTATATTGGTGTTTACGTTTTTATGGAAAAAATTAAAGTGAATCCAGGTAGAGTGGCTGTTGATAAAATGAATTATTCTGATACGGTTTCTAATCAATTAACGGGAGGATATATTGTGAAAATCGATAAAACTACTTCGGGTGGAATTATTTCATGGACATCTCCGTATGCCGCAGCAGCTCCTGCTACAGGTCCTATTTCTTATCAACTTCATGATCCAGCTATTGATACCATTAACCCTGCTCAGGAGGCGTATATTGAAAATTATATAACAGAATTTGAAACCGCACTTCAAGGACCAAATTTTACTGACCCTGCCTTGGGATATCAACCATATATCGATATGGGATCTTTCGTTGACTTCATGATTGCGAACGAAATCAGTAAGAATGTTGATGGATACCGAATTAGTACCTTTTATCACAAGCAGCATATCAGTGATGGAGGCTTGCTGCATGCTGGCCCACTTTGGGATTTTAACTTGGCTTGGGGAAATGCGAATTACTGTGAAGGTGGCTTAACTACTGGATGGGAAATCTATTTTAATGACGTTTGCGGTGGTGGTGGAGCCCTAAATAATCCATTCCATTGGAACAGATTGGTACAAGATCCTGAATTCACACATGCCTTGAATTGTAGATGGCTAGAGCTTAGATTATCAAGTCTTCATGAAGATACTTTGATGGATTATATCGATAATTTGCACACGTATCTGGCAGATGCTGCAGATAGAAATTTCACCAAATGGCCAGTTTTAGGAACCTATTTGTGGCCGAATAACTTTGTTGGCAACACTTATACTGAAGAAATAGATTATCTAAAAACATGGACAATGGACAGACTGACCTGGTTGGATGCGAATATGTTCGGGTCTTGCACTGACCTTAATTTAGCTGCACAGACTAAAGTCGAATACGCCATATATCCCAATCCTACAGATGGTAACACAACAATTAGATTCAGTTCGAACTTAGAAAATGGAAAAATTGAGGTGTTTGATATCAGTGGTAAGTTGATTTACTCGGGAGAGATAGTATTAAGCAACCAAAAAGAAATTTCCTTGAATGAAAACCAACCAGGGATGTATTTTGTCAGAATATTTAACAACTCAGAACTCATAGGTAATGAAAAAATCATTAAAACTAAGTAGCGTACTTTTTATTTCAACATTGATGTTGATGTCATCTTGTAATAAAGTTGGTCCTGGAGGAACGTCTTCTATTCAGGGACAAATTGTAGGAAGTGATTATTCAGAGCCCCGCTCAGAAACTACTGAGGTGATTGTCACTAATGGAAATGAACTAGAACACGGTGAATATTGGATTTTGAATTCTACGAGCACTTCTAGCTACTATTATGTGTGGTATAACAACCCCAGTTGGGTGTCAAATGGTGATCCGCAATTAAACGGGAGAACAGGGATTGAAGTAAGTTTTAATTATTCTGATTCGAATACTGATATTGCGCAAAACACCTTAGATGCATTGAATAATAATACGCAGGAATTTGATATTGAATTACTGAATGATATTTTGAGAATATCTACGAAAACAGTTGGTGAAGTTCCAGATGCAGACAAGGTAAGTTCACCATTTGAGGTGAATATTGCGCAACAAGGGAGGGATAGCGAATCGACAGAACAGATGCCTCTAATTGATGAGAAAATCTACATTTCATACGGAGACAACGAATTGTATGATGACGAAATCAGAACTGGTGAGAACGGAAAGTTTTCGTTTAACGGTTTAAGTAAGGGATCTTATAAAGTGTTTTGCTTTAGCCTGAATACTGCTGATAATTCACTTTCTAAAATTGACACAACGATTGAAATTACGGCAAACAAATCGGTTTATGATGCTGGGATTTTTCAGATTACCAAGTAAATAACCCTCATTTGATTGATCAATAGGTTTTTCGCCTTTTTAGCTGAAGATATTATCATCTTCTTGAATTCAAATTCGTATTTTTAATGTTCAATTTTTATTAGATGGACATTAACAATTTAATCAGCAAGGAATTAGCGATTTCAGTTAATTCAGTTAACAAAGTTCTTGAATTATTTGAGCAGGGAGGGACTGTGCCGTTTGTTGCTCGTTACCGAAAAGAGGCAACGGGTAATTTGGATGAAGTGCAATTATTTGCAATTAAAGAAAAACATCACTATTGGAAAGAATTCGAGAAACGAAAAGCGGCCATCATCAAGTCTATCAAAGATCAGGACAAATGGACATCAGATTTAGCCACAAAAATTGATGCAGCGCTATCTACTGTAGAATTAGAAGATATCTACTTGCCATTCAAGCAAAAAAGGGAGTCAAAGGGGCAGAAAGCCATTAAAAGAGGCTTGAAAGGCTTAGCTTTTTTGCTGCAGCAAGAAGCTTTTGATGTGAACATTGAAAAGCAATTATCCTTGTATGTAAAAGGAGAGGTTAAATCTGAGAAAGATGCTTTATCCGGAGCCATAGATATTTTATCAGAATGGATCAGTGAAAACGAAAAAGTGAGGGAACGAATCAGGGATCAATTTCAACGATTTGCCACCTTATCGTCCTCAGTAAAAAGAGGTAAAGATGCTGAGGCCAGCAAATACAAAGATTATTTTAACTATTCTCAACGAGTTGATCGTGTGGCTGCACACAGAGCGCTCGCCATTTTTAGAGCAGAGAAAGAAGGCTTTTTATCCATTAAAATTGAAGTAGATCAAGACAGAGCCATTCAAAATATTGATAGAATTTTAGGATATAGATATGCCGATAATTCTTACAAGGAAAAAATCTTCAAAGAAGCTTACAAGCGGGTCTTACAGCCAACGTTTGAATCTGAAATAAAAAAAGAAATCAAAGAATCTGCAGATCTTGAATCAATTAAAGTATTTGCAGAAAACCTAAGGCAACTATTGCTACAATCCCCGCTAGGTGGCAAATCAATGATAGCTATCGATCCTGGATTTAGAACGGGATGCAAAGTAGCTGTGCTAAACGCAAACGGCGAATATTTAGAGAATAGAACTATCTACCCACATCCTCCTCAAAAAAAGAGTCAAGAAGCCATGCAAGTAATTAAGAACCTTGTAGAAGCTTATAGGGTTGAAGCCATTGCTATTGGGAACGGAACCGCCGGTTTAGAAACTGAGAAGATGGTTAGAAAAGCCTTGAGCTATACAGATGTTCAAGTGTTTTCAGTAAACGAAGCAGGTGCGAGTATTTATTCAGCTTCAGAAATTGCACGTGCTGAATTCCCGTCATTGGACGTAACCGTAAGAGGTGCGATTTCAATTGGTAGAAGATTAATGGATCCATTAGCAGAATTGGTTAAGATTGACCCTAAATCAATAGGAGTGGGGCAATATCAACATGATGTCAATCAGCCTTTACTCAAGCAAAAATTGGATGAAATAGTTGAAAGTTGTGTGAATCACGTAGGGGTAGAACTCAATACAGCAACCTATCCAATCTTGTCACATGTATCAGGTTTGGGAGAAGCTTTAGCAAAGAATGTCGTGGCATATCGTGATGAAATTGGTGGTTTTAAAGAAAGAAAAGAATTGTTGAAGGTCCCAAAAATGGGAAAGAAAACCTTTGAGCAAGCGGCCGGATTTCTTCGTATCCAAGACGGAAAGAATCCATTAGACAATACCATTATTCATCCAGAATCATACCCTTTGGTGAAAAAAATAGCGGAAGCACACAATACGAATGTAGAAGCGTTGCTTGCAAAAGAAGTGATCATCAATGAAGATAAATTGTCTGAATTGAATGCGAATTTTGATCAATACACCATTGACTTTGTAGTACAAGAGCTATCAAAACCAACACGTGATCCCAGAAAACCATTGAAAGAATCTCGTTACAACGACATTTCTGCTATGGAAGATTTAATTCCGGGGATGAAATTGAACGGAACAGTGAACAACATCACCAACTTCGGAGCTTTTGTTGATATTGGGCTTAAACAATCGGGGTTGGTACATGTTTCAGAACTGGCCAATGAATTTGTGAGTGATGTTCAAGCTTATGTTTCTTTGAATCAGCAAGTTGAAGTTAAAGTTTTATCAGTAGATTTAGAAAGAGGAAGAATTCAGTTAACAATGAAAAATTAATATGGAACAACTTGAATTAGATATTATATTGCCAGCTTCTGCTGAAACTATTTACAATGACTGGTTATCAGCAGATGGGCATACAGCCATGACGGGAGGTGCTGCCACTGCAGAAAATAGAATTGGATACTATTTCACTGCCTGGGACGATTACATTTCGGGTAAAAATTTGGACTTGGTTCAAAACAAATTCATTAAGCAAGATTGGCGAACTGTTGAGTTCCCAGAAGATGCACCTGACTCTTTGTTAGAAATAACTTTTGAAGAAATTGAGCCGTCTAAAACGAAAATGACCCTAAAACAAACAAATCTTCAAGAAGGAGATGCCAAAAAATACTCAGATGGTTGGAAAATGCACTATTTCGAACCTATGTTGGCGTATTATTCCAATAGGTAAAATCTCTAATTAGAAGAGATTAATTTACTTTAACAACCCTCTTTTTGTCCTGATTATTTTTATCTTTAATCATAATAAAAACTACTATTATGCCAAAATTTCACGTTGATAAATCGATCACCATCAATAAACCTATTAATGAGGTTTATAACACTTTAAACGATTATTCTAAATGGACACCATGGTCTCCATGGTTAATTACTGAGCCAGATGCAAGGGTAACCGTTGCTCCAGACAATAAATCTTACGAATGGCAAGGGAAGGTTACCGGTGAAGGCAACATGAAAATCTACAATGAAGTAGAGAATAAAAAAATCGAAATCGATCTTACATTTTTAAAGCCTTGGAAATCAACTGCTAAAACTTGGTTCGATTTATCTGAAGATGGTCAGGGAACCAAGGTGCATTGGAAAATGGATAGCAGTCTTCCTTTTTTCATGTTCTGGATGAAGAATATGATGACTGAAATGATAGGCATGGACTATAACAGAGGCTTAGGGATGCTGAAAGAATATGTGGAAGATGGTAAAATCGACTCAAATCTAGATATTAAAGGAATGGGTACGAGAGAAGGTTGTGACTATGTCGGAATCAAGACTTCTACAACTATTGATAAGATAGGTGAGACAATGAAACGTGATTACTCTAAACTGCTTCAGCATGTTAAGGGTGGCCACAGTGATAAAGTTTCTGGAAATCCTTTTTCAATTTATCACAAATGGGATCCTGTTTCTAAAAAAGTAGAATATACGGCAGCAATTCCTGTAAATGGAAAATTAGAAATGCTTCCAGGAATGATTGAAGGATCTTATCCTACAACAAAGGTGCATACCATTCATCATAAAGGAAAAATGGAACATGTAGGAAATGCATGGAGCGCCCAAATGGGTAGAGTTCAGGCCAAAATTTTCAAACAAAACAAAAAAATCCATCCTGTTGAAGAGTATTTGAATAGCCCAATGGATACGCCTGAAAATGAGTTGGAAGCAAACATCCACTTTGCAGTTAAGTAAAGTCATAGCTACTTGTGCAGCTGTTCTTTTCTGTTGGATAAGTTCAGGACAAAAAGACGGGAGCAGATTTTTATCAGATGTTTTTGAGGAAGTTGACATTCAGAAGGATGTGACCTTTGGAAATAGTACCAGTCAGGGAGGCGTCAATGCTGACTTGAACTTAGATTTCTACGCTCCTAAAAATGACGACCTTGAACATAGACCACTAATAATTTTGGCACACGGCGGCTTTTTCTTGTTTGGTGATAAATCAGATTTTGAAGCCGAATGTATGGCGCTAGCTAAGCGTGGATATGCTACCGTATCAATAGATTACCGATTAATTGACATTGAAGGAGATTCAGTGAAAACTCCCAAATACGCGGCAATTGATGCCATAGCTGATATGAAAGCTGCGGTGCGTTTTTTCTACAAAGATGCCAGTGGTAAAAATCAATTTAAAATTGACACAAATAATATTTTCATTGGAGGATATTCTGCAGGAGCGATTACTAGCTTGCATTACGCTTACGCCACAGAACCCAATGATATTCTATTAATGGGTGGAAATGATTTGTTCAACTACGTAGCAAAGAACGGAGGCAAAGAGGGAACAAGTGGAAATCCTGGTTATTCAACTAAAATTAAGGGCGTTATTAATATTGCGGGCTCCTTATATTCAGCTAGACTTGTAGATGCTGGCGAACCTCCTTTATTTTCTGTTCATGGAAATGAGGATGATACCGTGCCGTATACAACTGGTAAAGCTGGAGATACAAATGTTTCTACTGAGGGTAGCGGTTTAATCCATCAACAGGCAGATAAAGTGAAGGTCAAGAACCAGCTCGTCACGTTAGAGGGTGAAGATCATCTTGGGTTCTTTTATTGTGAGGATTGCTTAGATCAGTTTTGCAAATTTATTGCAAGTTGTATAGACTAAGCTATTTTTTCAATGGAGTCAATACACGTCCTCCTGATTTTTTAATAAAGGCTTTCGCTTCTGTTTTAAGACCTTCTTCTGTTGTTTGTTGGTCTAAATCTTCAGATAATTCTTGAAAACGTAAATCCGCTTTTAATGCAAGAGGGTCAACTTGTAAGGCGATTTCATTAAAATCAAGTAATCTGAGCCGCTCAATGCTTCTTAAACGCGACAGAGCGACATATCCTTGCCCACGTTCAAATGTCTTGCCTAAATCAAGCTCAGCAGCATCTAAAGTCATGCCTTGGCTTTTATGTACAGTAATTGCCCAGGCTAGGCGAAGCGGAACTTGTATGTAAGAGGCCAATTGGCGTCCTGCCTCATCATCTATCGACCATTCTTCTGAACTCGCCGTAATTTTATTGCCGTCTAAGGTTTTTACCACCGGGAATCCAATTGAAGCAAATTCTACTATTTCACCCAAAGTTCCATTGATATACTCTTTATCAGGATTGTTCTTCACAAACATCACTTTAGCGCCTATGCGCAAAGGCATATCCTCTAGAGTTAAAACCGTCTTTTTTAAGGTGTCTATTAAGGCCTTATCGCCTTTAGTTTTTGCTTTAAAGAAGCGACTTTTACCAGGTAAATCTGCTAAATGTTGATTGTTGATAAAGTCAACATCCTCATTGTGTGTATACAATTTAGTCGGTTCAATTCCAGACTCGAAAAGGGTATGTTTGGCCTGACGCAAAAGTTCTTTAGATTGAGTTGAAACCGAACCTGTTCTAATTTCATCCAAAATGTCCGTTAAAACATTCTCAGATTGACGATACTGCTCAGTGAGGTAACAAATTTCGAAACCTGCATGTAGCCATGCCTCAGCCATGAAGGCAAATTTATCCTTACTGCGCTCGCCGTAGACACCAATGGGAGGTAGTTGGAAGAAGTCTCCACACAACACCACCTGAATGCCTCCGAAAGCTTTGAGATTATCTAAACAGAAAGAAAGTATTTCATGTAACGATTCCAGCTGTTTTTTGTGCAGCATGGAGATTTCGTCAATAATTAACACCTTCGTTTTTCTGAATTGATCGCGCAGATATTTAGTTTTCTTAATCTTCTCCAGATTTTTTCGGGTAACTTCTTGTTTAACACCAAGCCCAGACCATGAATGAATGGTACTTCCTTTGATGTGTGTCGCAGCGATACCGGTTGATGCAGTTACCGAAACTTCGATTTTCGCATCTTTTAAATGTTGTATAAACTGATTCAAGACATAGGTTTTACCTGTTCCTGCAGAACCTGTAAGAAAAACATTTCTTCCAGATTTTAGTATGGATAAGGCCTTTTCTTGTGTCATAATTACAAAACTAGAACGAATTCTTAGTCTTTTCAGTCCTTACAAAGAATAATGTTCACCATCTGTTGTGACAAACTTTTATCCTGCTATTTGACCATCTCCAACAATTTAAATTGGGAGAACTTTATAATCGTTATTTTTGCAATAGATATTTCAATTATGAGAGGATTACTGGCTTTACTGCTAATTTTAAGTACAAGTGTTTATTCAAATAAAACGGCTTCAGAGATTTACCTGGATCTCCAAAAATTGCACTCCTTAAAACGTGTCTTGTATATAGCTGCCCATCCAGATGATGAGAACACGAGAGCAATTGCTTGGTTTTCATTGGGTGAAAAAGCTCAAACGGCGTACATGTCTCTTACCCGTGGAGATGGAGGTCAAAATTTGATTGGAGACGAATTGAGCGAAGAACTTGGTGTTTTGAGAACACAGGAATTGCTTGCTGCTAGATCTATTGATGGCGGTCGTCAATTTTTTTCTAGAGCTGTAGATTTCGGATACTCTAAATCCGCTACTGAGACTTTAGAAAAATGGGGGAAAGACCAGATCCTATCAGATGTTGTCAGAGTCATTCGTCAATTCAAACCAGATGTTATTATTACCAGATTTCCGCCAGATAAAAGGGGAGGGCATGGACATCATACGGCATCTGCAATGCTAGCAATAGAGGCCTTTGATAAAGCTGCAGATGAAAGCTTTTTACCTGAACAAGTTAATGAATTTGGTGCTTGGAAAACATCTTCAATTTATTGGAACACCTCTTATTGGTGGAATAAAAGCATTGCCGATAGTGCGAAAACGAATGATAAGTACTTTGTTCAAGACATAGGAGGCTACAATAGTCAACTCGGAATGTCATATAATGAAATTGGAACTTTAGCAAGATCACAGCACAAGTGTCAAGGCTTTGGCGCAATAGTAGAGCGCGGTTCACGAACTGAGTATTTTGAGCACTTGGGAGGAAAAAAAGTGACTGAATCATTCTTTGAGCATAACACAACAAGTTGGTCAACAGAGATTAACGAAGACTTTGAAAATCAATTCAATAAATTGATAGATGATTTTGACTTTGTGCATCTTGAAAATAATTTAGGTGCGCTGGTTGATTTGAGAAAAGGACTTGAAAGCATGAAGTCTTCTACTATTAAGGATGAAAAGTTGGCCTTATGCAACGAGATTATTAAAAACTGTTTGGGTATTTATGTTGAAATTACTGCAGATGATTATTCATTCGTAAAAGGAG
>JAUHXX010000075.1 GCA_030426825.1 Bacteroidia bacterium
GTATTATTGAACCAGATGTGATCTCCACCAACGTATTTGAAATGCTCCACCGAGACACTGCTATCTCCTTGATCATATAAATAATGTTCAATGGTCATTCCACCGTTTGCATCAGAATCTGTGATGGGTGTGGTAATGGTATTGTTGAATCCTACCCAATAATCAATAACAGATTGAGTAGAACTCCAATCGCTTGATCCGTTATAAGGGATGACTCCATCATTGGTTCCATGTAAATGTATGACTGGCATGGGATGCGAAGTTGGTCCATTAAAATCAAGCATTGTTCCGGATACTGAACCTACTGCCGCAACTAAATCACTTTTATAATTTGCTAAACCATAAGCAAACATGCCTCCATTTGAATATCCGCAGGCATAAATTCGTTCTAAATCAATATTGTATCCACCGTTCAAATCATTGATCATGGCTTCAACAAAACCAAAATCATCTGCGCTACTTTTGTTGTCACCGCCTGGCAAACTTGTGTTCCAGTGCGAAGATCCGTCTAAACAGGTGCCTTGAGGATAAACCAAAATGAAATTTTCAGCATCCGCTAAAGCTCGCATATCGGCGGTGTTCATATAGTCAGATGCTTGCCCACCAAATCCATGAAAATTCATCACAACTGGCGTTGGGTTTACAGCATTATATGAAGAAGGTACATATAACATGTATTCTCTGGTTTCATTATTGTGAGAAAGGGTTTCTGCTCCCGTATTTGCCTCACAAGAATCCCCTTTAAATTTTTTGCAGCTGACAAGGGCAATTGAAACGAGACAAATGATTGTGATTAACTTTTTCACATGGTGAATGTTGAAAGCTAAAAATACGGAAATTATTTTTGGTGGCTCGTTGTATTCGCTTCAAAACTTTACAAGCCGTTCCGCGATTATATCGCAGGACATAAAGGCTAAAAATGCAATCTATTATTCACGCGCGATATAATCGCGCGTTGACGGGGAGAGTATTAGTTTATCCCGTAAAAAAAAGCTAGTAATGACGTCCAATATGGAAATGAACTTAATACGCAAAGTTGTAGAACTTTTATATGCGAACGCCTACAACACAAACATCATCTACTTGCTCTAGGTCACCTTTCCACTCATCAAAAGTATCTGAGATTTTTTGATGTTGTTCAAGCATAGGTAATTCCCAATTTTCTAGCAACAATCGTTTGAATGGTTTCACTTTATATTTTTTTCCTTTTTCTCCACCGAATTGATCCTGGTAACCATCAGTGAGTGTGTAGATAATGTCTCCTTTTTGCAGTTCAATTTCTCCACCTTCAAATGGAATGTGGTCGTGGTCGTGCTTACCTACAGGCATTTTTTCAGCTTTAATTTCAATCAACTCACCTGACCTTATAATCCAAATTGGATTGTGAGCTGCGACATATTGCATAACAGTTTTATCAGGATTAAGTGAGATTAAACTGGCATCCATTCCATCTTTTCCACCTTCTGAAGAGCCATCTTTTTTAAGACGTTCAATAATTAATTGACGTGCTTTATTAAATATTTCAGCAGGTTTGCATAGCTTGTTCTCAACAGCCTTTTCAATTGAAGAGATGTTTAAAATACTCATGATCGCCCCGGGAACACCATGGCCTGTGCTATCCGCACAGCTAACTGCGAAATTGCCATTGTCAAGCTTTCCAGCCCAATAGAAATCACCTGAAACCGCCTCTTTTGGATTAAAGTAAACAAAGTGCTCACCTAGATTTTCGTTCAACAATTCCTCCGTTGCTAAAAAACTCCGTTGAATTCGTTCTGCATAATTGATAGAATCTGTAATCTCTTTATGGGCTTCCTCAACTATTTCTTTTTGCTCAAGAATTTCTTTGGTAGCATTTGCCACTTCAATTTCAAGTTCAGCTTGACGTTTTTTAAGTTTTTTGGTTCTTCTCCTGATAAATAACCAAATTAAGGATACACCAAATAGAGTAAACAAGATTCTTGCCCACCAGGTATGCCACCACGGGGGTAGAATAGTGAAGGTGTAGAGAAAAGATTTACTCCAGTTTTTAGAGGCCCCTATCGCTTTAAGTTCAAAAGTGAAATCACCATAAGGTAAGCTTCTAAAATCGGCTTTTGTCTCTTGTTTTGGCTCACTCCAGTTATTGTTAAGGCCTTTGAGCCTAAAGGAATAACGTATTTGCTCCGGTGCATTCCAGTCTAATGCAGAAAAACTAAAAGTGAGATGGTTTTTATCATAAGGTAAAACGAGGTTCAGTGGATAGTAATCGAATACATTGACATTTTCATAGGTGTCAATCAAATCTGAATGTTTTGCTGTTTTAGGATTAAATTCTTGTTCATTGATAGCGATTTTGTTTAGGGTTGGTGTCGGTGTTTGGTTTTCGAGAGAAAAAGAATTAAGATCCAGTTTTGTTACACCTTCAGAGTTTCCCCACCATAAAGTGTTTTTACTATCAAGATACGCTGCGTTCATTTGAAACGAATTGGTAATCAGCCCGTCAGATTTTCTATAGCTCCTTATTTGATAAGAAATAGTATCAGTATTACTGGTCATTTGATCTTTTCTAATTTGAGTAGTTATAACGTTGAGCCCAAAGCTTCCACCTACCCAAATGTTTCCATTGCTATCTTCAATCAAAGACTGAATGGTATTTCCTGATAATCCTTGGTCCATGGTAAAATGTGTAAATACCTCACCGTTTAGTTTACTGATTCCTTTATCCGTCCCAATCCATAGGTTTCCATTTTGATCTTCCAAAAGAGCCCGCACATTGTTACTAAGTAGGCCTTCATTTTCAGTGTAATGAATAAACTGGCCATTGTAGTATTTAGATACTCCACCTCCCATGGTGGCAAACCACAAATTGTTTTGGCTATCCTCTAAAATTGACCAAATATTATTACTTGATAAAGAATTTAAATCGTTGTAACGGTAATAATTTTCGCCATCAAATCTGGTTATACCTCCGCCCATGGTAGCAAACCAAAGATCTTCATTTTCAGATACCAATACTTTCATGACTACTGGACTTGGTATTCCTTGAGCTAAACCATAATGAAAGAAATTTTCGCCGTCAAAGCTGCATGCACCTCCACTTAAGGTAGCAAACCAAATATTTCCAGCTTTATCTTTGCTAAGTGATATTATGTGATCAGTTGATAGTCCTGAAGTTTGATTGACGTTTTGGTAAGTGCTACCATTATAGAAAGTCACACCTAAACTTTGGGTGCTAAACCAATAATTTCCATTATTATCTTCAATGATAGAATTAATATTACCGTCAATAAGGCCATCTTTTTTAGAAATATTGGTAAATTTATTAGGACAGTGTTTCGCGATAATTCCACCCGTGAACCATATGTTTCCTTGTTTGTCTTGGCTTATCGAGCGAACTTTACGGGCGAATTGGTCATCTTTTCTGTTGTGTTGTGTAATCAGGCTATCAGAAACTGAATAAATTTGAGAACTACCGTTTAATATCCAAATAGCACCATCCTCATCCAACAAAATCTGTTCTACTTGGTTCATTGATCCATCTTCCGTGTAATACTGCTTCATGAATTTACCATCAAAAATAGACAGCCCTTTATTCTTTGTACCGAACCATATATTCCCCTTTCGATCCTCTTCAATGTCTGAGATATAGTTCCCTGAAAGCCCATCCTTTTCCGAGATATTGACAAAAGTACTTCCGCTAAATTTTACAACCCCATGGTTTCCAGTACCAAACCAAATGTTTCCTTCGCTGTCTTCTTTTGTACAGGTAATGCTTGATGAAGGAAGGCCTTCTTTTTCAGTAAAGTACGTTAAGTATTCACCATCAAATAAGCATATTCCCTTAAAGTTATCCTTAAACCAAATATTTCCTTTACTGTCAGCCATTAAACCCATACAAAGTTCAAAAGGGCGTTCTTTTTTTATAGAATATACGGTTAATTTTTCACCATCATACTTCGTGAGCCCTCCGAAGGCAGATCCATACCATATATTACCTTGCTTATCTTCGGTGACTGACCAGGTAGTTTGTAAATCTCTTTCTGAGTTGGTTATTAATTGAAATTCTATACCATTATATTTTACTAGGCCTTGTTTAGTAGTAAACCAGAAATTGTTCTTACTGTCATTGAAGCCACTTGTAAAATAATTAAAGGGTAAATTTTCGTCTATTTCGCTGAATAAAAGGTTATAAGTTGAATTCAGTTTGGATTGAAGTTGCGGTCCATCAAAAACTTGAACGCTTGCAGGAAATTCGGATTTGACTAATGGTATTTTTACATTAGTAGGTAGGGTATCGCCAATTAGATTAAGGAGGTGAAATTTTTGATTACCGTCTCCAAGCTTGACTTGTTGTAATTGATCAAAATTAATGGGGTTAGAGCTTATTGGGACTGGAAATAGTTGGGTTTCTGGGTGTGCGTTTTTAGTTATTTGATTAGGTGTGAATGGCACAATTTTAGGCTCTTCCAAGATATCTTTTGAGATTACTAAGGGTTGAGAAGTTATTGCTTGTCCTGTTATAACGGTATCTCCACTTGAATTAATAATCGGCTTTTGAGAATAACCTCCCGTGTCGATAGTTGGTAAAACGCTGATTTCTGGTTCCTCATAAAGGCTTGGAGGGATTTGATCTTCACTTTGATTTCGGCTGCAGCCCGCCAATATGCTAATTGTAAAAAAAAATAGATAAAATTTCTGAGAAGTCATATTGGAATGGGTTTATTAATCATCTAAAATAGATATTTTCTGGCTTAAATATAAATTGACTCGAAATGTGAATGTCATTAAAGGCTTTTGACTCAAAGAATTAATGAAGAGGGTCGAGTTGAAATAGAATCTTTTTATTGAATATTGTCTCTAACGTCAGATAACTTTTGATGCTTTCGCCGAAGTCTCAACATAGACGCTTGGCATTTTTAGATGCTGCCGCAATGTGCGTTGGCAATTCCTGCTTGGAACCCCTAGATACTAGACAAGCAAATGGGAGCTGTTTGTGCTGGACAAGGGAGGGTTAATTTCATGTAATATGTTATGCTTTGTTTGTTTTTAGGCGCAGTTAATTAATACCCGTCAAGTCAATTGTGTATTTTTTTCTATTCGCCCAAATATCACACGTGGCTGAATTGATCGTTAAACTGTCGTAATAAGGATATTCATTATTTCCAGAATTTATCTCAATTTCGATTGACTTTGCTCTTCTTGAAATAAGGTTTTCAACAGTTAATACGAGTCTTGTTTCCTTGTCTATCGTCTCCACGTAAACTATATTATTCATGGAACTATCGGCATATTCAATATCTTTATCAATGTAGATGAAATTCTGCAATTTGCCCCTTAGCGGAATAAAAATATAGCGACTAAATGGTCCTGAGTACCAATTCGCAATACAAATCATTTCACTACTCACCCAGGACACTTCTGGTGTTTGAAACGGAATCTTGAGGCTGTTCAAATCTAGATTCAATGTATCAGACTTCTTTATCACCTCTATTGTGTAGTTGGTCGCACATTGATGATTTGTTATGTTTATACTCAAGTCATCTGATTTGTATTCATGATAGATAAATGTACTATCATTTACAGTCGTTATTTTAGATTCGCTAGATGCATTCTTTTCTGTATTTACAGTAGTTGAAATAGTATCTGAAGACGTCTTTTCTTCTTCTCTTGTACAACCAATATGAAATGATAAAATAGAAAACAAGATTAACGTATTTGAGCGCATTTAATAAAGTTGGAAATAATACATTGATTCTGACTATAATTTTCTGGTTACAGCGTTTAGAATTTATTATTTGTTAGCATAGGAGAATTATATGATCAATTTGTATTGCAACAAAGCGTAACGGAGCTGTAATATGTGCTTTACACAATGTAGGAAAAAGTACTATTTAAATATTTCAAAGGGATACTCATCTGCTCCACTATGAATAAATGATGTTTTTAGTATTCCATTTTCAAATACCAGATAAGTTGCATAATTATCCTCGGGATAATAGCAGCCTAAATACATCTAATTATTGTGCACCGTTATTCACTCCTAAAATCCAAATCATTTAAAAATTATGATTAATTCGTTGATATTTCTGATGTCACTGCACCTAAATTTAATCGTGTATTTTTTATTCTTTTCAAAAAGGTACGAGATATCGCGTAGTTTCAGCATGACTTTATCACCATTTTCAATCAATGATCCTTGTATTTTGTAAATGAAAGGTTGATTAGTCTTGATCTGATGTATTGTTGGTATTCTTTCTCTTGGATTAATCATGAATACCTCAATGCAATGGACTTGCTCATTTCCATCAAAAAATTGCAGAAGTCCACGTTCAATCCAAGATGTTGAATTTTCGAACTTAAATTCGAAATCATTTTTATCCGTGTAATGGACAAGATCAATGCAGAAAATATCTTCCTGAGTTACGTTTTCAAGTTTTAATCTTAATTCGGGATAACGAGTCATAGAAATGGTGTACAGCGGTTGGTTAAAGCTAACAATTTATTACGTGCATAGCGAGTTAAAAACCCGGAAAAATGGGAGCCTGTGCTGAAGGCAAGAATTATGGACACGTAATGGGAGAGAAGAGGGCCGGCCAAGGGTCGGACGTTAGCTTTAGCTATTATGTTAGGGTGCGTTTTCTACTGTGGTTTTATAACTGAATAGGACGGTAGTTCAGACACAAATTAACCACTTCCTCAACAGAAGGTGAGTACTCGGATAAGTTATCTTTTCTCGCGTTGTAGTTTTCGGGGTAAAAGAACAGGTTTGAACCCGCAGGATGAGGGACATTTTTGTCAAATATTCTCATTAATTTTTCTCGGTCTTCTTCCGAGGTTTCTGGAGACAAAATTTTGACACCAATTTCTATCAAATCAGATTTATTCATTGAATTCTAACAGTTAGAGAAAACTTCTAAAAGAATTTGAATTAGAGCAAATGATGCTGAAATAATTATCGCAATCAAAGAGATGTTTCTCGCCTGTTTAGTACTTTTTCTTGTGCTTTGTAATACCTGATAGTCAACATAGGTTGAATATGCCTCAGCAGTGAGGTAGCATGAAATTTTATTCCAATGTTGATCCATATCTTTTTGTGCACTTGCAATTTGACTGGGATTGCCTTGTTTTAAGATATTGTAAGCATGATTATAATAATAGTTAGTAAAAAACCAACGAGTCAAATATTGCTCTTGAATCTGATTAAATTCCCAGCCAATTTTTCTAAGATGTTCCATAAGTTCATCTCTGGAAACTCCATTAGGCATTTTATCAACTCCTAATTTCAAAGCGTCAATATATATGTTGTCTGATTTAGTCATATTCAATGCACCCTAACTTGTGAACAAAGCACACACGCACTTCATCCCCATAAATATGACGAATAAATTCCAGATTTATACCCCTTTAACCATTTGAAAACGCATAGAACCAAAAAAACCGTATTTCCCGCAAGAGTTGATAAGTCAAGATTACAAGTCTCTAATCTCTCGCTCGATCTTTCTCGTCAGCATCAATAGAAGTGGCCTTCATGCTGCTGTCTTTGAGCTTGCCAAATTGATAAATAAGGGTGAGCATAAAGCTACGGGTATCTGCCCATGAGCGGTAACTCACATTGAAATTGGGTAAGGCTGATTCTGCACGTTCAATTTCTTGCTTGAACAGGTCAAAAACACTGAAACGCACACTCAATGCATCTTTCAAGAAAGCGCGAGAAATGCTGCCTCCAAATGATTGATAACTTTTAGCATTGAAAAAGCCTTGCGAACCTGGGGAGACATATTCGTAAGAAAGTTCAATAGTGCAGATTTTTTTGAATCGGAATTCGTTCCATAAACTCACATACCAGGTAGGTTCATTGTTCAATACCGTGGTGGCGTCATCTAGTATTTTGAAATTATTCCAGCTATAACCGAATGCGTTAAAGGTCGTCCACCAAGGCCATTCGTATGGGATTACCAAACCAATTGAATAGGTTTCGCTGGAGGAGATGTTTTGAGTCAAGGCGCTAAAGGTATTGGTCCCTGGGTTTTGAATCACAGTCAAGTATATGGGATTAAAGGCTTTTGAATAGCCTAATGTGATGGAGGCGTATTCCATATACACCAAATTCATTTCTAAATTGTGGGCATAAGAAGGTTGTAATTTAGGATTACCGCTAAAAGAGGTCAATGAATCTACAAAACTGATGAATGGATCTAAGTCAGTAAAACTCGGACGTTGAATACGGTTGATGTAGGAGAGCCCCATGATCAAATCGGGCGTAAAGTCATAATTCATTTGCACATTCGGGAACAGGTTATGGTACGATTGACTGACGATTCCAGTACCCGCGACATAAGAGTTACCTTCTACATTGGTCCATTCATAACGAATTCCTGATGAGTAGGAGAACTTATTTAGGCGTCCTCGAATTTCTGCATAGGCGGCTGAAACATTTTCGGTGTAATCAAATTCATTGTAAAAACTAGAGTCAGATACCCACGAATCGTTTTGGCGGCTTTGTAAATCAATTCCACTGGCATTGGTCACATAGGCGTTTTTTAATCCAACAGATAAATTGATTTTTTCGCTAAAATTTTTGTTGTAGTCGGCTTGTCCAGAAATCATGCGAATGTCATTGAAATTATCGCTTCTAAATTCGTTGATTGTGTTGGTAGTGAAGATTGAGTTTTGGACAATTGAACTGTTGGAGTTAAAGTCAAAATTGGTGAATTGGCCCACGATCCTGAATTCAGAGCCTAGTGAGTCGAGTTCGCGCACAAATCCGCCAGAAATTGAATGCATGTTCTTTTTAGGGCGCTCAAAAGAATTACTTGCTAATTCTCCAGAGTAGACACTATCGGCAAACAATTGGTTGAGGTTATCGGTGTTCACTTCTTGTTGAGAAATTGACCCTGTATAGCTCAAAAACAAGGTAGAAACTGAATCCAAATCAAAATCGGTATCCAAATACATCCAATTATTGAGCTTGTAATTAATGGACCTCAACACATCATTTTCCATGGTGATGTTGGGGTTGCCAAACACTTCTCTGAAGTAAAATTCATCTTCATAAATGGTACCTTTATATTGACCGTAAGAAGCATACATGGTGAACCAATTCTTTTTTAAACTCAGGTTAAACCAGTAGGCAAATTGCGAATCGGTGCGGTGCATCCCTCTTAACCCTAGACTCACTTGATAGCCATTTTTCGCACCCGTTTTAGTGATGATTTCAATCACGGCATTACCTTCGGCATCATATTTAGAAGAAGGATTGGTGATGACTTCAATTTTGTGAACGTCTGTTGCAGAAATCGAGGAGATCATTTCTAATGAGAAAACGCGTTGTCCATCTAAATAAAGAATAGCTGGCCCTTTGCCAACAACTTCAACTGAATTGCCTTTCACCAATACATTCGGCGTACTTTTCAATAAGTCTTTAATGGTGCCTTTTTCTTGCAGCATGGTGCCCTCAACGTTGACCACTAATTTGCCAACTTCGCGTTGAAACATGGGCACATAATGAACTACTTCAACCACATCCAAGTTGGCATTTTCCATCACCAAGGTTCCGAGATCTGTTAAACTGGTATCTGCTAATTGGTGATTTTGATAAAATGGTGATAAACCAGGAGCCGTTATTTTTAAAATGAAATCGGACTGTTCAATGCCCAATAATTCGAATGCGCCGTTCCAGATATGGGTGCCTTTTAGAAGGGAAGAATCATCTATAGAAAGTAGCACCAGATTACCAAATTCAATTCCGGTTCCGGTTGAATCAACGACTTGTCCTTTGATGCTGTAGGTGTTTTGAGCGATTGATGTCCACGACAGAATAGTTAGACAGATAACTAGTACGAAGCAGGGTTTTTGGGGCATTTTGGATTTTTTAGGGTAGAAATATAAGATTAAAATAGTTGAATGGTTACATCCAATATTTACTTACTATGTTGTGCTTAGTTTTCTATTTCATACAATAGACAAAGCTCTGCGCATTGGCAAAGTTGAAACGGTCTTAACATTAGAGTGTTTTCCGCTAAGTATGCAATTTCATATACATTATTTTTAAACGATAGAATACTTTTATCAATGGTCATGTTTGATAAAGTTGTTAAATCGATAATTGGTTCAGGCTTAAAGGATAAAGAGTCTATTTCAATTTCTTGATTTAAGAAAATTGCTTCTCTATTAAAAATATTAAAGTCAATATGCGCGGATTTGAACGCCCATTTTTTGCTCAGTTCCTCGTGATTAAACGTTTCTGTCCTCAATTCTTTAATAATATCCTTGTCAGCTTTAAATTTTGAATAAGTATATGAGCTTTTATTTATAGATTTTCCGCAATAATCGTCCCAAGTTCGAGTCTCGTATGTGAGTTTTAATGTGTCTTGATTTATTAAATCAATATAATATTCGAAAATTATTCCGCCATCACTATATGTTATAACCGAATCTTTTTGGCGATACCTTGATTTAGAAATAAGCATGTAAGGGTAGTGATAAAAGTTAAACGAGCCATCAGTAACAACTAAGACTTCTTCTTGGGCACGAATTCCGCCACCACATTTCATGGTGTCATTCCATTGTTCGACACGTTTTTCTTCAAGTTGCCAATAACCATCAATTCTTGGGGTAGGGAAATCTGCATCAGAATTATTCACCCCAGTTTCGCAGCTATTCAAGCAAATCAAAATTAGTATTAGTAAAATTCCGAGAAATTTGAATCTCATAAATAATGGGTGTAATTAAACCTAACGTTTGAGTAAAGATAGGCATTTATGCCGTGCGAAGTGTGTCGGCCAAAACCCCGGACTTTGGCTGTCCGACTGCGGGGAACCCCAGGATACTGGACAAGCCATTGGGAGCTTTTTGCGTTGGACAAGAGTCGGACGTAAGCTTTACTTAATATGTTAGCTACCGTTTTCAACTGAAATCTTCCAGGAGTTTTTTCATCTCCTTCCATTCTAGGTCTTCATAGAATGTGATTTCAATTGGATACTGTTCGTGACCTTTTAATGCATCATTAAATTGAGTCATGAATTCATCTCGATCGGCAATGTAATAGTTGAATTCTTTCAGATTGTTTCCTGTGCGGTTGTATGCATGCTGGCAAATCAAATTTTCGTCAAATTTATCGACAAGCGCATCTTCCAAACGAAGCATTTTTTCGTTTACTTTCACCGGAGGCATTCCATTCCTTGAGCTTCCGTCATATTTCCACGAAATAACAGTAAACCAAGGAAGTCTTTTGATGTCCTCATCTCGAGGTGTTTCATTCACAAATCTTACGATCACTGGAAATTCTCCCTCATAATATTCTCCGATCATGCCAGTATGTTCACTTTCGTTCTGACCGGATTCTCTCCTATTTTTCTTAAAGAAATTTGGCATATCGTAAAGGTAGCTAACTTGCGAATAAAGCACATATGCACTTTATTCCCCTAAATATCGGGAAAAAATTCACTATTAAACGGGTTTAACCATTCGAAAACGCTTTTTTCGAAATTGCACTCAGTCGCGATACAATTCAAGCGCTAACTCTAACACTTCATTCAAAGTTTCCAAATCAATATCTTCATTCGGATTCACAGAAAATGTTTTCATCCGCTTTCTTGTACCTTGCTCTAATGCGGGATGCTCAATTCGGTTTCCTTCAACAAATAAAACATAAGGTTCTTCCGTTTTTTTATCCTTCCACAAATAACAAAAAGCTTTGTTTTGATACATGAAACAGGGCATCCCGTATTTCACCGTTTCTGAAATGTTGGGATCAAAATCGAGCAGGATATCTCGCAGTGCTAAAAAACAACTTTTGTTGGGCTCGTTTTGCTTGAGATAGAAGTTATCAGTTTTGCTCATGCCTCAAAAATAAGTAATCCCATTATTTATCCTCAACCGTTTGAGAAATTCAATTGAATTGTCTGTTTAAAAACAATGATAAATAAAAGTGATCAAAACGCGCTGCAAATGTTTCGAATCCATATATTTAGAACCCATTTAACTTGATTATGAAAAGTTATTTTCTTGTACTGTTATCAGTGTTTATTTGCTCAATAAGTTTTGCCCAAGCTGAGCGCAAAGTGGCTGTGTTAGACATGACCAATTATAACGGCGAAACGGGTAGCTCAAGAAAATTATCTGCTGAGCGATTGATTCGTACATGTGGTGTTCCATACTTTATAACTGATTCTTTAGAAGAAGCTTTGAATTATCCTATTATTATAACCGGCTCAAGAATTCAAAACAACGCTTTAAGTTTTGCTCAAAATCAATTGATTAACGATTGGGTTTTTGATGGTGGGACCTTGATTACCTCTTCTATGCGAGAAACTGATTTGTTCAACGCCTGCGGAATATCGGCATCTACTTCAAGTAATACCTTGTTTGAACTCACTTGGGATACTACCGCAGCTAACGTCTTTGATTATATTGATGATTCGCTTGAAGTGAAAATTTTATTGGGCGATTCAGCCTCAACTACAACTTATTATAGTCGTTATTATACCTTAACGTCTGGTATTGCCTTAGCGCATTATGAAAATGGGGAGCCAGCCTTGGTAAAAAATACATGGGGGCAAGGAACAGTTTACACCTTTGGTCCTGACTTTAGAGATTTGACTTTTAGAAGTCAGATCAACGCTGATGTTAATGCAAAC
>JAUHXX010000076.1 GCA_030426825.1 Bacteroidia bacterium
CATAACAGTTTAGTTTTTCAAGATTTAATATTGTATTATGAATACCGTTGCATCAATGACCCTAAAGTTATTGCTGCTAAGCGTTCACGTTTAATGACCGATATGATGAAGCTCGTTTCGGTTGCTGCACATGCTGATGGTGAAATAGCAGAAGAGGAGGAAGCCATTTTTGATGTATTTATGGCGTCTGCTAAATTAACAGGTAAAGATCGTGATGAAGCGAAAGATTTTTGGGAAAGAAATCATGGATTACAGGCTATTAATTTTGATTATGAAATGTCCTGGCTACTTAAAAGGTATTTATTAGAAATTGCCACATTAACTGTTTGGAGTGATAAAGTGGTAACAGAATCGGAAGACGACTTTTTGGATGAGCTCGCCCAGCTACTTGGTCTTGAAGAGGAAGAAAAGGATAAATCATTTATTGCAATTCAGAGTTTTGTCATGCAAAACGCAACAGAAGTTCCGTTCTTAAGTGGTAAAGGTGAAACAGAACAGTTATTGGACGGTGCAGCAGATAAATGGAAAAAAATTCTAGGACGGAATAAGGATAAATTAGGGACGGAGTTGCGTCAAAGTAAGGAGCTTGTGGGCTTAATTAGAAAATCTGCAACTGAAGATTTAACACCTGAAGAAAAAAAGCGGGTGAAAGCACAGTTTAAAGACTTAGGTAAGTCAATACCAGCATTTACACTTTTCATGTTACCTGGAGGATCGCTAGTAATGCCTATTGTTTTAAAGTTGATACCTGATTTGGTGCCTTCGGCATTTAGATCAAATCAAATTGACGAGGAGGAATAATTTACTTTTCTTGATAGTATTTCACAATAGAAAGTACGTGAATAAAAACGGCTAGTGGCATTAAGTAACCTGCCACGAGAATGTAAGGGTATTTCGTAAATTCGAGAGGGGCAGGGGTAGTTTCATAGCCATATAGCTCGGGCAAATAAATCGAGGACATGAATACAAAAATGACAGAGGCTAAAACAATTAAGCCTAAATAGTTCCACAGGAGTACAAATTTATCACTTAAACGTTTTGCTAAGTAGGTGAGGCCAACTACAACTGCTGTGATACCGAAAATCATGTCGTAATTGTAACCTTCTATAGTAACTTCGGCATGCAATAGGCCTTCAGACACAGACATCACGAATAAAATTTCAACGAATATTCTGAAGCCTTGAATTAAAATGAGCCATTTCATTGGAATGGCTTGAATCCATTTCTTTTTTCGTTGACTAATAAGAAAACTGAAAGTGAAAATGAACAATGGTAGAATGAGAAATAAAGCGAATTTGGGCGGAAATTCAAAAGAGCTCAAAATTCATGATTTGGCCATTAGTAAGGAATAAACATGCCAGAGAATAAAGATGATTATAATGGTAAAAACATTCTTTTTCTTGGTTGCTAAAGGAATGTCTAAAGAATTTATAGCTCGAAAAACAAGCCTAAAAAATAGAATTGAGACTAATATAGAAAGGATGATATAAAGAGAAGCTAACATTCAGTTAAGCTGTTATTGATGTATAAACGGTACTCAATGAGTGTTCGCCTTGTTCACCAATTTTCTCTCTTATTTCGTTCATTGCTTTTTCCCAAATGGGTATGATGTTTTCTACAAAGTAAAGGCCGTCAGTAGTGATTTCTATTTGATGCGGACCGGTTTTGTGGATTAATTTTCTGTCGATTAATCTAGTTAAGTTTCGGCTTAAACTTGATTTTTCAAGGAAAACCATTTCGCTCATTTGTTTTTGAGTCATGCTGCGTTTTTTAGACATGACGAACATCAATGTTAACTGACTATCTGTAATGTGGTAGGGGGCTAAGTGTTTTCTAAAAATGTTTGCTGTAATCCTTTTAATTCGCATCACCTTACCTGCAATGCAGCTTGATGGGTCAAATTTCTCAATATTATTAAATTCCATAGTGTAAACATACAATTTAATGTTGTATATACAACTATTACTGATGTGGAAATTCAACGAAAGAGTTTATTACCTCAATAAAAATTGATTATACGCCGAATTGTGTTAGGTGATGATCGATATGTTTATAAAACATATTGTTCCATTCCAGCATAGTTAGTTTTCCAAAAGAATTAGATTCCATGCCATCAAAATGTAATCCTCCAAGACTTTGTACTTTGTGCAAGTATTCAATTAATTTCGTGCGTTCGTCTGTAAAAACACGTTCGTCTACGATTAAGAATTGTGGAGCGGTACGGCTGTTTCGTTTGTAAGGTTTTTCACTTACTACAGTGTTTTTCACCAATGAGGTCAGCAAGAATTTTTTAAAGGCTTTGGCTTTAACATAATGATCCGTAAATACCATATCATAAGTTACATTGCAATGAGCAAGCATTTGTGCAACATTCATTTTTCCCCATTGTGGTTGTGATTCAGGAGTTAACTTGTTAATTCGTTCAACAACTTCATCCGTTACTTCTTTATCAAAAATGTTTTTTATAGCCATAATAAATAGAGTTTTTACAAACCTAATGAATTATGCTAAATCATAGCTGAATAATTCAGATTGGGCAGATACCGATTTAAAGCCAAGTTCAGTAAGGTAGCTTTGATATTTAGGATGACTAGCTATTGCATAGACTGATGTGAACCCAAGTTTTTTAAAATCATCTATTTTACTTCCATAGAAAAAAAGTCCAACACCTTGATCCCTGTGTTCTTCGACTATATAATCTACATCTACATGCATTTGATCACCTTTTTCTTGGTAGATAAAAACACCTATGATTTGTTCACCAGATCGGAGGACAATAAAATTACTCAGTTCAGCGGTTTCCAATTCAAAATCTGGATGATAAATGAGAATGTCATCTTCGTTATCTGCAATAAATTGACGCAATTCGGGGTTAGTAAGTGTATCGGGATTGATTGAAATTTTGGACATGATTCAATATAAGGAAATTAGCTTAGATTCTAACCGACATGAAGCAAATATCATCTATTTGTTCAGTATCACCTTTCCAATCTTCAAATGCCGCAAGTAACCTTTTTTTGGTGATTTCTAGATCCATGTTTTTCGATTGCAGTAATATTTCCTTTACATTTTTTTGCTTAAACTTTCTTCCTTTGTCACCTCCAAATTGATCCGCGTAACCATCTGAAAATAAAAAGAACGTATCTCCTTTTTCAAGTTGTAGGGTATGGTTTGTGAAAGGGGTCATTTTCCAGTAATGACCAATTGGTTCTTTGTTGGCCTTGATTTCAATAAATCCATTTGAATCAGTTAGTCCTTCGTTATTAGCCAAGCAATTATTCATAGTTTTTGGAATCATCCAGAATGGATTGTTTGCCCCAGCCCAAGTAATTTGGTGACTTTTTAAATTCAACATAACTAAGGATATATCCATGCCATCTTTGTTTTCTCCAATACCACCAGTTTGAGATAGTTCAGAAACAATACGATCTCTTAATTCATCTAAAATTTCGCCAGGTTTTGGTGTACCACTTGCGCTAATAATTTCATTTAGAAATGACGAACCAAGCATGGTCAAAAATCCACCCGGAACACCATGGCCAGTGCAGTCTGCTACTGCCAGGTATAAATAATCTTCTTTTTCATGTACCCAATAAAAGTCACCACTAACAATATCTTTCGGGATAAACAAGACACTGTTTTCAGGTAAGTGGGAAGAAACATGGCTGTCCGATTTTAATAGTGCATCTTGAATCCTTTTGGCGTAATGTATGCTGTCAATTATTTCGGTTTGCTTTTGCTCTAAAATGAATTTTTGCTGCTCAATAATTTTGTTTTGACGCTTAGTGACTTTGTTCCTGTTTAAAATAACAATACAAAGTAAGGCCAGTAAAATTCCGCCAATTAAAGAAGCCCAGATGATTAAGTTTTGTCGTTTAAGTTTTGCGGTGTTTTGATCAATTAGCGATTGATTTTCAGCGATCTCTTTTTCCTTTTTTATCGTTTCATATTTAATTTGGGCATCATGCATTACCTGTTCACTTTGAGCAGATACCAAAGAGTCTTTGTAGTCGGCAAACAATTTTAAATTCTCAACAGCATTTTTATAGTCTTTTGCCGCTAAATACACTTCATATAAATTTAAATAAGCATCACCGATTTCTTCTTTTAAACCGGCTTCTTTTGCTAGATGTAAAGCTGAGTCAGAATAGATTACCGCCAGATCAATGTTGTTTTGATAGCCGTATAGAATTCCAATGTTATTATAGCTCTGGGATATAGCGCTTAAGTCACCAGCTTGTTTCCTTATTTCTAGCGATTTTTTGAAATAGTTCATGCAGCTATCTTCTAATCCTTGGTAGTAATAGATGATGCCTATGTTATTATAGCCATGCGCTAATCCACTTGCGTAATTAATATCCATGTAAATATCCATGGCCATTTGAAAATAGACCACTGCTGTGTCATACATTTCTTGGACTTGAAAGAGGTTTCCGTAATTATTGTAAATATTTCCTAATTGAACCGAATCGTTACTTCCCTTATGATATTCAAGACTTTTATCGAAATTCTCAAGCGCGTTTTTATATTGATCACGTTCAATATCAACCAAGCCGAGATTTGAATGTGCCGCTGACATACTCTCTTTATCTCCCAAGTCCTCATAAATTCCCAAACTCTGATAATAGTACAAATAGGCTTGGTCATAATCACCCGTATGACTGTAAACATTAGCAATTTGAACAGCACTTTCTGCAACCATTTCAATGTCACAGTGACGTTCTCTTAAAGTCAAGGATTTATTGTAAAAAGCTAATGCTTCTGAATATTGACCCTTTAAATAAAAATAGTTGCCTTTGTAGAAATAACCCATGGCTTCATCACAGGGTTGATCAAGCTTGTTAGCAAGATTTATTAATCGGTGAGCCGTTCCATACAACGAGTCTGTGCTGAATTCAGAATAATAAGACCCCAGTTCAATTAACAATTCTACGCGAAGATGATCGTTGGAAGTTTTATCGATTTTTTGACGCAAGGATAATTCCAATTCTGAATCTTGTGCAATTGTCCAAAATGAAAAACAGATGAGAAAGTGGGTTAATAGTGTTTTCACAATGTCAATTTAGTTAAAAAAATCAACATTTTTGACAATTGTGTTAAGCAACAAAGAGAAATTTAAAATCGATTTAGATTAACCTTTTACAAGGTGTTTAGAATCAATTAATTGATTTTTAATATAAAAAATTGTGATATGGATACCTGATTTGAAATATGCTTTTTACCTCCTCATAAATACGGGCTTTCAATTCATCAATGTTTATTTTTTCTTGAGCTGAAATAAATATGCACTGCTTATCTCCCAATTTTGACATCCATGTGGCTTTTAACTCGTCTAATGCGAACTCTTTTCCTTCAGGATGAAAGCCAATGTCAGATGGCTTTGGATTATATGCATCAACTTTATTGAAAACAACCAATGTTGGTTTGTCCGCCTGTCCGCTATCAATTTCTGCAATGGTTTCGTTCACCACTCTAAAGTGATCTTCAAAGTTAGGATGAGCAATATCCAACACATGAATCAAAACGTCAGCTTCGCGAACTTCGTCTAATGTCGACTTAAATGATTCAATTAATTGATGCGGTAATTTTCTGATGAATCCAACCGTATCTGATAATAAAAAAGGTAGGTTTTCAATAACCACTTTCCTTACAGTTGTATCTAAAGTTGCGAACAGCTTGTTCTCAGCAAACACTTCAGATTTTGCCAGCATATTCATAATCGTTGATTTACCAACGTTTGTATATCCTACCAAAGCAACTCTTACCAATTGACCCCGATTACCTCTTTGAACCGCCTTCTGCTTGTCGATTTTCTTTAGTTTGTCTTTGAGAAGGGATATTTTTTGTTGAATAATTCTTCTATCTGTTTCTAACTGAGTTTCACCCGCACCTTTCATTCCGATACCACCTTTCTCTCTGTCAAGGTGCGTCCAAAGCTTAGTTAACCGTGGTAACAAATATTCGTATTGTGCCAATTGCACTTGAGTTTTAGCATCTGCAGTTCTAGCACGTGTGGCAAAAATATCTAAGATAAGTGTGTTACGATCTAAGATTTTTTTATTGATAATGCGCTCAACGTTTCTTAATTGAGAAGGGGACAATTCATCATCAAAAATTACTGCGTCAATGTTGTTTTGAAGACAATAAAGCCTAATCTCTTCCATTTTACCAGACCCCACGTAAGTTTTCGGATTTGGTGCTGAAACTTTTTGAGTAAATTTCTTTTTTGTGACTGCACCGGCAGTTTCTGCTAGAAATTCTAGTTCATCCAGAAATTCCTTTGCCATTTCTTCCGTTTGATCATCTGTGATCACCCCAACCAGAACAACATCTTCTGGCTCCATCTCTGTATAAATATATCCGTCTCCCAAGTTTGTGATTTTTACATCCAACTACCACCCAATGCCGTTCTAAAAGGCCAAGGGATAGAAGCAAGAATTATTACAAGTGCGATTGTGTAAAAGACAAAAATCTTCTTAAATTTTTCTGGACCTTCTTCTACTTTCTTAGATTTTGAATGACCAATTGTGATTAACACAAATGCAATGGTCATAGCAACGATATGCTCCATTCCGTAGAATCTTAACATAGCATTCTTCATAAATCCTTCAACGAATTGAACTTTAGGGCTTATAAAATAGAGGATGACCCCAAACGTCCATTGTAGGTGGAAAGCAATCATTGCGAACATTGCTAATTTTTTATCTGCTGCAGTGAAATCCTTCTTCTTTTTCCAGCCGCCATATGCTTTCACAATAGCCGCTAACAAAAGGATTAAGACTACCCATCTCCATCCTGAATGTGATCCAGTAAGTATCTTATATAAAGTTCCCATAAATCCTTATTTTTGAACAAATTTAATCTTAATAATGAACATCATCTTGCGCAGCTTCAAATATATTTTCAGCATTTGCATGATGTTAATTCTCAGCGCAAGTTCATTGGCGCAAGATTTCACACCAGAGAATGGAGTACATGATCCAAAAAATACAACATATGTATTGACAGGATGTAAAATTGTTGTTTCTGCGGATAAGACTTTGCCTATTGGCATGCTCGTAGTCAAAAATGGAATCATTGTAAATGTTGGTTTAGTTGAAATTCCACCAAGAGACGCCGTAAAAATTGACATGAAAGGCTTTACTATCTACCCTTCATTTATCGATATGTACTCCACGGATGGGATGCCGAAAATGAAGCCGAAGCCCTGGAATCCTAAACCGCAAATCGAAAGTTTAAAAAAAGGCCCTTACTACTGGAATCAAGCAATGCATCCAGAAGTGAATGCTTATGAATTGTTTGATCAAGCACAATTTAAGAATAAAGAAGCCTTTTTAAAAGCTGGGTTTGGAGCAATATCCACACATCAGGGAGATGGGATTATGAGAGGTTCTGCTGTATTGATGTCCTTAAGTAGTGAGCCTACTTCTGAGAATGTTATCAAGGCAGAAGTTGCGAATCATTTGAGTTTTTCTAAGGGTTCATCAAAACAAACTTATCCATCTTCTCAAATGGGAAGTATCGCTTTAATCAGACAATTTATTTATGATGCCAAATGGTTTGACGGTTTAAATGAAGTCAACAAAGAAAACATTTCTCTCAAAGAAGGGTTAGCCAATTTAAAATTGCCACAGGTATTTGGAGTTTCTGATAAGCTAGAGATTTTGAGAGCGGCAAAAATTGCAAAAGAATTCAATTTAGAAATTTTTGTAAAAGGCGTTGGAGATGAATACGAAAGACTTGAAGAGATTAAAAAATCAGGAGCAAAACTCATAGTACCACTCAAATTTCCAGCTCCGTTTGATGTGACCGACCCTTATGCTGCGCGATACGTATCCCTGGCTGATTTAAAGCGTTGGGAAATGATGCCTTATAATCCATATATCTTGTATTCGAAAGGTGTGAAATTTGCCTTAACAACTGATGGATTAAAAGATAAGGCTGAATTCATGAAGAATTTAAAGAAGGCCATTTCATGTGGTTTCCCAAAAGAAGAAGCTTTAAGATCATTGACTGAAACACCAGCTAAATTCTTGAAAGTTGGTGATAGAATAGGTACGCTTGAGAACGGTAAAATAGCGAACTTTCTTGTAGTAAAAGGAGATCTATTTGAAGGCGGAGAAATTTATGAGAATTGGAGCGGTGGAGATCGCAAAAGATTCAAGGATGTTACATTGCCTGACTTGAGAGGAGTGTATGACTTGAACTTGAATAATATCGTTTATGAATTAAAAATTGCCGGTGATATAGATAAGCCAACAGCATCAATTGATGTGTTTTCAATTAAAACCAATTCTGCAGGTGTCAGTAAAATGGATACTACTAAAATCAAATGCGAGTTGCAGTTTGAAGGATTACAAATGAGTTTAATGTTTGAAACTCATGATCAAAATTATGACGGTCTCATTCAGTTAAACGGTTCGTTTCACCCAGGTTTGGGAATTTTAGATGGAACTGGAATTCTGCCTGATGGTTCCTGGATAAGCTGGGGAGCTATTCAATCTAGTAAGCACAAAGAGGAGGCTAAAACAGGCGCTACAGAGTTGGTTGATACTTCGGCAATTTCTGCCATGACCTATCCAAACATGGCTTTTGGATTTAGCGATTTACCGAAACAAGAAACCTTTTATATTAAGAATGTAACAGTTTGGACAAATGAAGAAGCGGGAATAGTAGAAAACGGTTCTGTTACGATTAGAGGAGGAAAAATAATTGCTGTTAACTCTGGTGGAGCCCCTGGCGGAGCAACGGTAATAGACGGGTCTGGAAAACATTTAACTTCTGGAATAATTGATGAACATTCGCACATAGCGATTTCAAAAGGTGTAAATGAAAGTGGTCAAGCTGTGACAGCAGAGGTGTCTATCATAGATGTAGTGCGTTCGGATGATATTAACATCTATCGACAATTGGCAGGAGGAGTTACTTGCGCGCAATTACTGCACGGTTCGGCCAATCCTATTGGCGGTCAGTCTGCGCTCATTAAATTGAAATGGGGGTTTGCGCCTGAGGCTATGTTGCTAGATGATTCATTAACAGATGGATTTATCAAATTTGCTTTAGGTGAAAATGTTAAACAGTCCAATTGGGGAGATTTTAATACGGTCCGTTTTCCGCAAACCAGATTAGGGGTTGAGCAAGTTTTTTATGACGCTTTTATTCGTGCAAAAGAGTATAAAAAGTCGTGGGAAGAGTATTACAATATGACAGAAGGGAAGCGCAGTAGAACGAATGCTCCCCGTAAAGATTTGGAATTGGACGCCCTGTCACAAATACTTGAGAAAACTCGATTTATCACCTGTCATTCTTACATACAAAGTGAAATCAATATGTTAATGAAGGTTGCAGATTCTATGGGCTTCACGCTAAATACCTTCACGCATATTCTAGAAGGATATAAGGTGGCAGATAAAATGAAGGCGCATGGTGCAGGCGCATCTACCTTCGCAGATTGGTGGGCTTACAAATACGAAGTGAAAGACGCTATACCATATAATGCGGCCATATTGCATGAGATGGGAATTGTAACAGCAATTAATTCTGATGATGCTGAAATGGGAAGACGACTCAATCAAGAAGCGGCGAAAGTGGTGAAGTATGGTGGGATATCTGAAGAAGATGCTTGGAAAATGGTCACATTGAATCCTGCAAAATTGTTACACCTTGACGAACAAATGGGAAGTATTAAAGTGGGTAAAGACGCAGATTTAGTTTTATGGTCGGACAATCCACTTTCTATTCATGCTAAAGTTGAGAAAACCTTTGTAGATGGGATGTTGTTATATGATTGGCAACGAAATGTTGAACTTGAAAAAAGAGATCAATTGGAACGTAAGCGAATTATTCAATTGATGCTAAAGGCTAAAAATAAAGGTGAAAAAACCAGAGAACCAGTTATGAGAACTCACCCTCACTACCATTGTGATACTGAAGGAGAATAAATGAACAGAGAAATGAAGAAGTATTTAAGCATATTGTTTTTCATGCTCGCTATGTGCGCTGGCGCTCAGGTTCCAACTCCTCTTGAGCAAAAACATTCTACTGTTTTGTTTCAACATGGGCATGCGCACATTGGGAATGGAGAATACATTGATAACTCGAGTGTAGGCATCAAAAACGGTAAAATTTTGTTTGTTCGAAATGCCCTTACAAATGATATTGTGGCTGCAGAATGGGATACCATCATAGATATCTCAGGACATCATATTTATCCAGGATTTATTGCAACGAATGTGACTTTGGGTTTGACAGAAATTGATGCAGTTAGAGCGACAAGAGATTTTCAAGAGACCGGATCAATGAATCCACATGTGCGCACATTAATTGGTTTCAACACCGATTCAGATATTATTTACACAGTACGAACCAATGGTGTATTAGTGACTCAAGCAACACCAAGAGGAGGTGTGGTTTCTGGTACGTCCTCTGTGATGGCTTTAGATGGTTGGAACTGGGAAGATGCTGTTTATAAAGCTGATGATGGTGTACATGTAAATTGGCCAAAAAAAATGAAAACCACTGGATGGTGGGCTGAGCCAGGGCCAAATAAAAAGAACGATCAATATGCGAAAACCAAGATGAAAATCTGGGATTTTTTCAAACAAGCAGAGAGTTATTGCAAGGTGAAAAAACCGGATGAAACGAATCTTAGATTAGAAGCATTAAGAGGCGTTTTTAAGGGGACGCAAAGAATTTATATACATGCAGATTTTGCTCCTGAAATCAATGATGTCATAGATTTTAGCCGTGAGTTTAATTTTAAGTATCCCGTTATTGTTGGTGGTTATGATGCGCACATGTTGTCTGATCGAATCAAGGAAAACCATTTTTCAGTAATTATTGGCAAACCGCATTCACTTCCTCATTTTGAAGATGATCATATTCAATCTTATTACGAATTGGCTTATCAACTGCAAAGCAAGGGAATTTTATTTTGCATTTCGAATGAAGGGGATATGGAGGCCATGAACACACGAAACCTTCCGTTTTTAGCCGGAACAGCATGGGCGTATGGATTGTCTGAAGAGCAAGCCGTAGCAGCTATCAGTTTAAATGCTGCAAAAATTATGGGCTTAGATGATCGAATTGGGTCGCTTGAAAAAGGCAAAGACGCAACACTATTTGTTTCAAAAGGCAATGCACTCGAGATGAAGTCTAATGAAGGCGTTATTGGAATGGTGAAAGGTCGATTTATTGTTATGGATAATCACCAGATGGAGTTGTATCGAAAGTATAAAGGGAAGTACGATTTGAAAGGATTGGAGTAGTTAGTTTATTCGATTCTCGATTCTCGATTTTCGATTTTCGATTTTCGTTCCTGACGAATCATTTCGATAAATCTCAATGATTCTCGATTTTCGTCATTCGTCATTCGTTTTTCGAATACTTTACCTTAAACCAATCACCAATCACCAATCACCAATCACCAATCACCAATCACCAATCACCAATCACCAATCACCAATCACCAATCACCAATCACCAATCACCAATTAATCATCACCAAGTGCCTCGACAATCAGATAACTCTCATAACCTTTAGAAGCTAAGTAACGGCTTAATTTCGCCCTACGGTCCCATTTGTCTTTGAACTTTGTCAACCGACTTTTACTTGCAATTAAATCTTGGATGGTTTGCAAATATTCATCTTCGTTTATTTCTTCCATTCCTTTATTGATAGAATAATCAGAAATGCGTTTTTGCTTTAGATGTTGCTTGATTTTTATTCTGCCCCAGCGCTTAATTCGAAATTTGCCTGATACAAATGCACAGGCAAATCGTTCTTCATTTAAAAAGTTGTTGGAAATTAAATCTGAAATCAAAATATCAACATGATCGTAAGGCATATTCCATGAGTGCAATTTCTTTCGCACTTCTGCATCACACCGTTCTTGATAGGCGCAGAATGCCTCAATTTTATGCTTAGCCTCTAATAATTGATATTTAGGCTTTTGATCCAAATTTAAATTTTAATCGGCTCGTTATTACCGTTAAAGAATTTATGTTCCATAACGTTCATATTACTGTCCGCTACCACCTTAATCCACTTTTTATGTTTCATGTACCATTGAAAACGTCTTGAATTAATTCCTTTCTTAAAATAACCTTCAAGATAAGGGTGAACATGCAGACTGATTGATTTCTCTTTTCTGTCTTTGATCAAGTAAGTTAGTTCGTTTTCAATTTCATCAGCAAACATCAATGAGGCTTGAATTTTACCAGTTCCTTCACAAGTTGGACAGACCTCTTTAGTTTCAATATTGGTAACTGGTCTAACTCGTTGTCTGGTGATTTCAACAACCCCAAATTTGGATGGTGCGATAACGGAGTGCTTTGCCTTATCGGTTTTCATAAACTCTTTCATCTTTTGATGTAAAAGTTTATTGTTTTCACGCGAATGCATGTCGATAAAATCAACGCAAATAATTCCGCCCATATCACGCAAACGCATAACTCGTGCAAGTTCTTCGGCCGACTCAAGATTCACAGCCAAGGCATTCTTTTCTTGAGAATCACCTTTAACTGAACGATTTCCTGAGTTTACATCAACCACGTGCATGGCTTCAGTATGTTCAATAATTAGATAGCCTCCGCTTGCTAATGGAACTTTTTTAC
>JAUHXX010000077.1 GCA_030426825.1 Bacteroidia bacterium
AACAAACCATGCTAACCATTGCTCCTGGAACTCCATGACCGGTGCAATCTCCAACCGCAAAAATCAAATCGTCTCCTATCTTGTTGACCCAATAAAAATCACCTGAAACAATATCTTTAGGTTTGTAAAGTACAGCAGTTTCGGTAAAATAAGTTGAAAAAGCATCTAAACCCGGAAGCATTGATTCTTGTATTAGCTTACTATAATTTAAACTGTCTTCAATGCTCATTAATGCATCTTCAAGTTTAAGACTTTTATACTCAACCTCTTCTTTTTGAGCCTGAATGGTCGCATTCAACTTTTTCGTTTTATAAAATATGTAAGTTGTAAAAATGAGCAAGACACCCACAATCAGCATTCCAGCAACTAACCATGCGTTTCTTGTCCTTGTTTTTTGATTTTGAAGTTGTTCTTCTTTCAACGCTGTTTCAGCAAGGGCAATTTCTTTTTCTTTTTCTGCTAAGTTTAATTGACTTTCAATTATTTTAACCTTTTGCAGTCTTTCTAAATCATTAATTTCTTTGTCGATTCGTAGCCATTTTTGTTGATAGTCAAGTGCTTTTTTATAATCCCCTTGTATTTGATAAATAGTTACGAGTTCTTGGAGCGCTTCAGCAGATTCGTACTTTAAATTATTTTCTTCAGAAAAAACATAGCTTTGTTCTGCGTAATCCTCAGCTAAGCTTAAATTAGCAAGGCTCGAATATGCCCTTGAAAGCAGTACTAAAATAGTTGCTTTACTGTCTGTCATTTTCTGTTTTTCGGCAATCTCTAGTGCAACATTATACTGTTGAATAGCTCTATTATAATCTTCTAATAAAGTGTAATAGAGCCCCCAATTTTGATAGTAGTATAAAAATTCTTTAGGACGATCTTTTGACAATAACTTTTCAGTTTCATTCAAACAGTATTCCATAGAATCGGGCTGATTACTTCTGAAATAATCTAAACTTAAATTAGTGTAGCGCGACCACATCCCAGCTTCATTGTTAGCTCGCTTATCAATCTCAAGAGCTTTCAATAGCATATTATGTGCTTGTTCTGATTCACCTATTCTTTCAAGTAAAATACTTTTAATGGAATAAACAGAAGCAAGCCCCTCATCATTCTTTGTTTCGCTATAAATTAGGATGGCCTTGTTTAACGCAACTGATGCTGCGTCATATTGTCCGATTAGCACATAAAACCGACCTTTTCCGTGGTGAATTTCGCCATCAAGCGCATGGTCGCCTTCTTTATTCGCTTGTAACTCGGCTTTTTCGTATAAAGCCATTGATTGCGCAGGGTTCTCATCATAGACAGCATCCGCCTTCTCAATTAATTGGTTGATTGAACTTTGGACGAAAGCAGATAAACTAAAGCCCCAAAGTAGAAGGACAAACAACGATAACGACAATTTAGGCATGTCGCAAAAATAGCGAAATCATCTTGTTGACTATAGAATATTACTCACAATCACTCCACTTTCACTCTTATGCCCTCAGAATGAGATGTGAACTCAGGTGCATACATACATTGAATGGTTGTAATTCCATTAGAGAAGTTTCCTTTATGTTGCACCCTTAAATCATACTCAAAAACGTATGTCCCTTTAGGAATATAGTCAAAGAAAAAGTTAGTAGCTGCATCTTTAGTTGCTTGATAATATCCCAGGCCATCTTGATAATGATATCTCGACAACACATCTATCGGTTCAAAACCAGAAGCACGCATATCTTTCATGTGAACATATTCTAGGTTTCGGTCGGTTCTTAATTCAATTCTAACCCGTACTTTTTCTCCAACTTTCAGGATGTTTTTATCATTTACCGGTTTCAACTGTTCTCCTTCATTGCTGACATTTACTAAGAAAAGTTTCTTTTCGAGCTTCAAATTAGTTTCAGCGAATGTAATTTTATCAAGATCTTCAAAATACTGCCAGTACGCTGCGCCCCAAGCAATGCCTTTATCTTTTTTAGTGACTTTCAAGTCTCCCATTTTTGGCTTTACTTGTTCAGCTGTCCATGCAGTTTTAAAATAACCTGTTCCAGCTTCAGCTTTTACCTGGTAAGGGTTTTCTTTTTGTGGACTCTCTACATATTGGATAGGTTCACCAGCGACCAACACTTCAACTAGTTGATCTGATGCTAATAAATCTGACCCTTTTAATAGCAATGCATAAACCGATTCGGTAGTTTGCTTCGTAGTTTTCCAATGCGTTGTTTGTTTTTGTTTGAGTAACCATATTTTAAGTTCATCAACACTTTCTTGATCGTCCACCACTTCATCAAACATCTCAATCATTAAAGCTTGTGTCTCAATCGGCGCTTGATACCAATAGTAACCAACTTGATAATCCTTCCAGTACATTCCGAATTCTTCGTGTTGAATTGATCGGTCTTTTAAGGACTTAACAATATCCGTAGCTAAATCTTTCATATCAAATCTGTGGGCAGCTAAAGCCAGCATTCCTTCGCCATAAATATTGAACGTAAGCCAAAATTTAATGGCCTGATCTTTATAATAAGAAACCGCTTCTTGAGTTTGCTTATTCATTGAAATCTCTGTGAAGTAAGATCTTGCATAGAGGTATTGTATTTGATTATATCCTATATGTTGGTTTGTTAGATAATTAGGATCCCAGCGTTTTGCACTTTTATAATCTGAGACGATTTCACCATCCAAATACTGAATTCCTTTTTTAATCATATTCCAAATTCTTCGGTCTTCTCTGACATCTTTGATTCCAAGATGATCTAAGTGCCCCATACCGGTCATGATATGCTGAGTGATATAACGGCTTTCTTTCATCCCAGGGAACCAAGGGAATCCGCCATTCGCTGATTGATTTTTAATGGTTTTTCCTAAGGCTTTATCCAACTCTTTTGACATCCGGTTCATATCTAAAAGAATAGAGAGATTCTTTTTGGTCTGCTCTTCACTTTTGGCATTTAATACCCAAGGTGTTTCTTCAAGCATTACCGATTTCAATTCTTGGTTTTTTTGAAGATTAGACAAGAAAGCATCCGGAGATTCTTCACCCCATTTATCAATAATGGTTTTAATCTTAGGATTCGAATTCATCACATGTGTAGCAATGGCATTAGAATAATAACGAGTGAAAGTCTGCTCTGCACATTCATATGGATATTCCATCATGTACGGCATTGCTTGTAAAGCGTACCATGCCGGATTCGAAGTGAATTCAACAGTATACCTATGATGTTTTAGTGTTTTACTTGAGCCTGAATTCTTTAATTTTTCGAAAGAGAAGGTTTTTGATTCGTTTCCTCGAATTGGCATAGGTAGTGATTCTGTTACCAACATTCTATTCGATAAAATTGGAAGGACACTCTCCTCACCATCTGAGAAATCACCTGCGGCTGCAACTATCCTATACTTCACGGCAGATATTTCATAAGGCACGTCTATTGTCCAAGAGACTGACGTACTTTTGCCGGCTTCTACTTTAAATGCCAATTGCTTTTCTTTATGTTTGAATTTAGAATCAATTGGTTTTTCTGTGAAGGGATCTATTAAATCTAATTGGATGGCACCTTCAAGGTCTTTTTCAGAAATATTTGAGACTTTACTTGAAATGGTGATTTTATCACCTTCTCTTAAAAACCGTGGTGCGTTAGGAACCACCATCAAATCTTTTTGCGTTACAACTTCTTCAGAGATTGTTCCGATTTTTAAATCTTTGGTGTGCGCCAAGCCAGAGAACTTCCATTTAGTTAATGACTCCGGAATGGTAAAAGAAATTTTGACATTACCCTCGGCATCTGTTTTCAATTGCGGATAGAAAAAAGCCGTTTCGTTGAAATTAGACCTGGCCTTAACACCTGACAAATCTTTTTGATCTTCTAAAGGAATCAACTCTCCAAATTTTCCGTTTATGCTTGGTTCGAATTCTCCTGCGCTTTCGGTTTTAGTAGTGGCTAAAGTTGCGGTATTATCTTGACGGTTACTTCCTCCTAAAACCTTTTTAGATTCTTTATTCTTTCTACCACCACCATCACCAGGAGCATTCATTTCTTCAGATTCTGCAATTTCTACGTCCATGCTGTAATAAACACCATCATCCGCATATGAATCATAACCCCAATTGTAGCCATAAGACCCTCCATAATAATAGTAGTTATATCCATGATAGTTCAGTACTGGGAAATATCTGCTCGGATAATAAACGTAATTATTCCACGAAGAATGCACATTATTACCTTGACTCGTGGTAACCCCATGAGCTGTTCCCCACATTAAATTTCCGTAATACGAATTGTAAATATTCATATAAAATGAATTTGGGGTATAGAGCTCATCTAAACTTGCATCATATAATGTCGCCAACAATTCAGCTACTTCTTTTTCTCCGCCTGCATTCTTAATGGTCATGGTCCATTCTTCTTGCTGACCGGGCAATAACTTATCCCTGAAAGTAGAAAAAGACAAGTCAAGCTGCTTGTTCGTGTGCGGAACAATTACAGTCACTGACTTATTGAAATGACGATTATTCTTTACCGCAGAAAAGTGTACCGAAAAATTACCACGGTGAATTTCATTGACGCTAAAATCAAGTTTGATTTGCTCTTTAGATAACACAAAACTATTAGACTCTACAATTTTGTTTTTCACCTCAACGTCATAAAAAACCCTTAGATTTTCTTCGGCAGTTGCAATTAGAATTTCAGCTTTGTCACCAGGTTCTACCGTTGTATTTAATTCCTTCATCCATAACACCTCATTATTAGGTGCATCAGAGCTTGAAGGTTTGTACAGGGTAAAATACTTTATGTCTTTAATAGTAATGCCGTTTTTATCTTTTGCGGTCGCCTCATATTTGTACACACCAGGCGTCCATTTGGAATAGTTTTTTAACGCGACACTATCCGTAATTTTCGTATCGAAACTGGTATTAAAAACAGTTTTTTCCTCTTCCCATTCATACATGCTGTTTTCGTTTTGGTAAACATGATGAGGGTAAACTGATTTGAATTGTTCTTTGGTCATCAGTGGTTGATCAGGTTGCTCCCAAAGTCGAGCGTATAATGGACCTTTTGGTGTTTTGAGTTTGCTAATTTTTAACGAACCTTTGGCGTTGATTTTTTGACCAGATAAATTCGAAGATGAGATTCTTAAGTACTCCTTCGTTTCACCATTCATTTGATTTTTCAAATTATTTGACAGCATCAAACTTTGGTAGCCAATAGTTACCGTTGTAGATGCTGAGTGAGTTTCACCATTTATATCTGTTACGTCAACCGTAATGGTGTACAAGAAATATGGTAAATCTGAAGGTGCAACAGTTTTATCAGGAATTGCATTGAATTTTACTTTTAATTCCCCATTCTCATCTGTCGTTGTTGTCCCGTTTGCGATTTCTTTGGGCGCTTCATAAGGTCTCCAATACCACCAATAATACCAACTGTTAAATGAGGTAGAACGGGTTACTCGGTACTTTACATCTGCGCCATCTATAAAGTTCCCTGCAAATGCTTTTGCTATTCCTGTCACCTCTATTTCATCATCCACTTGAAATTCGCCTTCTACAGGTTGCATTTCTACATTAAATTTTGGACGTTTATATTCTTCTACTCTGAAGTATTTTGACCCCCAAGCGTCTTGAATTCTCATTTGACCAGTTAAAACACCAAATGGTGCAGTAAATTCACCTTGAAATGATCCGAATTCATTTGTTTTAACTTCTTGATGTGCAATTTCTTGGCTATTGACATCATAAAAATAAACTGTTGACGAATAATTCGTTTTTAATTCTCGCTTTTCACCTGAGTAGTCCATCATGATCCCTTTAAAGAAAATGGTTTGCCCAGGACGGTAAATTGCCCTATCTGTGAAGAATTGAGTGACAGTGGTCGCGTACTCACCGTAATCATAGTAGTAAGCGTAAGAGCGTTCAACCGGAGCATAAACTTCGCCTTCATGCGCTATTTTGAAAAAATAATTGTAATAATCTTTATCCGGTTTGAATTGAAATTGACCTGTTTCATCTGTTGAATAGTTTCCTAGAGTTTTGTGCTCATAATTCCTGGTTAAGTAATTGTACTTTTCATAGCTTACCGTCACTTTTGCATCATTTAATGGTTCACCTGAAACTCTATTAGTAACCAATACATTCTGCATTGCTTTTTCATTTCTAACTTGGTAAGTTATATTACTTACCCAGATCGGGAAATAAGCCAATGCTTCATTCTCACCAGAAAAATTGGCATTGGAACTGGTAACAATAAAGTAAAATCCGTTTTCAATTTCAGGCAATTGAATTTCTGTTGAATGTTGTTGAAAATCTTTGGGATCATTCAATTGCACCTCTGTATAATGGATGGCTTTAGCTTTTTGTAAGAATTCGGCCAATTCATAATAATTATACCGACTCTCATTATACTTTTTATAATCATACTTTACTATTTTATAATGAAGTTGGTCTGTATTTTTATACTCCAATAAAAACCTTGATTTTAAGTTTGAAGGGATCGAATGTTCGCCTTTAATTGACATTACTTTAGTCATGATGTCATTTTTTAAAGCTTCGCATTGCTGACTTCCGTAGACATCTGGGTACTGTTTGATGGTTTTATTGCATATCTCAAGTGCTACTTTTTTCTCCCATCTGTTTGTGGTGTCTCCAAAGGCACGATACAAATCACCGTTTACAGAGTGGTATCTTGCCATTTCGTACCAAGCTTCAGAAGCATAGGATTCATGCTGATATGCTTGAGCAAGCCTCTCCAATCCAGCATAAAATTTTTCGCCTCCATTAATAATTGCATCCTGGTTTGACATATAAATTAACCGCTCAAGCTCAATTGAAAAAAGGGCGTTTTTATTATTGCCGGCTTTATGAAACTTTGTGAGTTCAGCCAAAATTTTGACTGCGTAAAAATCTGTGTTTAGTGAGTCTGTAGTAACGAAATTAGTGGCTGAAATAAAGGTTGAATTCGATTCTAAAAACCGCTCGTCTTCTATTACATAAGTTTCCGCAGGACCTGGTACATTAAACGAGTTTGATTTAAAAAAATCGAGCGCTCTGTGCGCTAAAAAATCAAAGAGCGTTGGTCGCATTGCACCGGTTTCTTTGTTCTCTGTGTATGAAGCAATATCTGAGTAATCCTTAATCCACTCTGCTTTGGATATCTCCGCGTTTTGCAGGGACATCAAATAATGATCTCTCACTTTTTTAGCGATTCTTTTAAGGTCCCAGGTCCTTACATCCATCAAATCTACTTCTACCACATTTGTTCTATCTTGAAATTTCCAAGAATTCGAATTATAATATCCCCAATAAACTTCTGCTGATAGAGAGTGCAGAATTTCTTTTGACGGAGAAGGAGCAACTTTTATTAAACTATCCAGTCGTGCAATTCCTAGTATATAGTCTTCTTCTTCGAGATAAGCGTTATACTTTAACTCATAAAGCACTGATTTAATTACTTGGGTATGTACTTTTTCATGAGTGGCTTTATCAAATATTGAATTGACCTCGTTTAAAGCCATTCGATACAACCCTTTCTTTTGCAATGAATCAACGGTCTCCCATTTTTGATCAAACTGTAAATCTGTTTGGGCCATCAGTTGATTTGACCAGATGAACGAAAAAACTAAAAAGTTAAAAATGAATATTTTACGCATAACATTATTTGTTCTAACTAAAAGTACAAGATTATGTGAGAAAGGTTCAGATAATTTATTAAATGATTTTTTACTCAACAAAATGTTAATTCTTTTTTACTTGTTATTTAAACGTTAGGGTTATTTTTGCCGTCTTTTAAAAAAGATGTCCATTAATATTGACACTAAAATAGCGTTGTTACCGATTACTATTAATGATTTAAAAGATCGTTATTTTGAAGGGCGTAAACTCACTCAAGAAGAGTTACTTTCCATCCAAAATTATGACAGGTTTCGCTTAGAATATCTCAGTTCTGCTGGAGATGGAAAAGAGTTTGATAGCAGATACCTGGAACTTCAGGCGAAAGCGAATTTATCACCTTACACCGATTTTCTTTAACTAAAAAACCCCGATAATCAAATTGATTATCGGGGTTAATATTATTGGTTTACGTTTCTTATTTAGAAACAACCATTCTCTTAGTTACTTGTTTTTCACCGATAGTGAAAGTATAGAAATATACTCCTTCAGCAAAATCAGCAGCATCAATAGTTAATGTATACGTACCTGCATTTTGAGATCCGTTATTGATAGTTCTAACTGTTTTACCAGAAACATCAGTAAATGAAACAGAAACGTTAGCAGCATTCTCTAAAGTATAAGAGATTACTGAATTGTTTTCGAATGGATTCGGGATATTTTGACCGATAGCGAAATCTAAATCATTTTCAGATCCAATAGATAATGACTGATCAGTATTAATCGCGATTAATGGCTCATCACCAGTTAAGTACCAAGTACCATCAACATCATGATAGAAAATTCCTGAATTATCTTCATCTGTTCCGTTTGCACCATAATCGAAAATTTGACCTTGATCAACAACTACTACTGGTACATAGCTGTTTCCAGCTCCCAAAGGAATTGGTGAATATGGTTGAAGTGCATTATACAAGTTTAAAGTAGTCCAGCCACCGATCATTCCAGCAGTAAGCTCAAAAGTCCAAGGACCAGCTAAATAATCAATTGTTGCTCCGTTATCTTGGTATAATAATACATCAACAAAATCACCTGAATTAGCGTTGTCAATATAAATATCGATACCGTGAAGTGTAGTATTAGCATAAATTGGGAATGTTGCACCAATTTCAGCTTTAGTATCAGAACTTTGTTCGTTTGATCCGATTACTTGCTCATAATCAATATGACTTAACGTGTGATCAGTAATTTGGAATGATCTCCAAACAGTATCATTAGAAGGTACTTCATCAGTCTCGTCATAAGTGATTACAGCTCTAACATCATACATTCCAGTTGGAAGAGTTCCCATATCTAAACTTGTAGTAAACGTAATAGTATCTACAATTCCAGTAGCTAATGGATTTGTTAAAACACCACCAGTTTCAGCAGGGTGAACAACATTTGTAGTTCCACCGTCAAATACAGTAACTTCTAAACCAAAGTTTGTTGGGTTAGTGTTAGATCCTAAGTAAAGCAATTTTGATTGTACTGTTAATGCTTGCGCTTGATCCGTAGGGATATCTCCGTACTCATATCCTAATGCGATATCATCTAACCAAAGTCTTTGGTGATTTGCCTCATATGGAGGAGTTTCCCAAACTTCGATATTGTCAATCATCCAGAAATAGTAAGTATTATACTGTCCATTTCCATCAGCAATTGAACCTTCCCATGTGAATTTAATTCTTACATCATCATTGTTTGCAGGAGTTGCATCCAAAAAAGGAGTCAAATCAGCATATACTGTAAGAGGTTCAGCTATATCATGAACATCATCATTTCTGTCAATTCCATAATCCATTTGAACTGGAGTAGACCAAGTTGCACCGTCATCAGAAGAAACACTATATAAAAACGGGAAGTCTTGGTAAGAACAACAGTATCTCGCATCAACATCCATTTTCAAAACCGCTCCAGTAGTAGAAGAAGACAAGTCCATTGCTGGAGAATAAACACTTCCGTTAACTGCAATACTTGCATCTGTTACCGCTTGGTTTGCTGTATATGAATCCCAAGTAAGATAATCTCCTGTAAGACCATCACCGAATCCAACATATGGATTTGTTCCAATCTCCCAATAAGCAGCATCAACACCTTCAGTAGTCCAAGTACCAACAGTAGTTGTTAGTCCAGTTGCTCCTGAAAAATCTTCAGTCCATAATATATTTATCGCTCTATCTCCGCTAACCGCATTCACAGGTCTAACAGGGTTAGAATTATTGTTTTCCTGCAATCCTATATTAGCCTTCAATTTTTGATGACCAAAAGTATAGTTTTTAGCAGTTCTTTGAGCATTCGCGCCAAGTCCTGCGACCGTTAACGCTAAGCCTATTAAGTAAACTTTTTTCATTTTATGATTTTTTAAATTTTCGAAGCCTAAAAATACGAAAAAATTCCTAAAACTCAATCAATACGTGATTTTCCTTGATTGAAGTGTAGTAATTGTTGATTTAAGAGCTAAAAACGCTAGTCGGCGTCCAAAAAGGCTGGAAATCTTACTGTTATATCATCAAGCGTTTGGCGTTTTAATGTTACTATTTTCACAATTTCTTGATGAGGCTGACATTGTTCCACAATTTTCCCCCAAGGATCTACCACCATACTATCTCCAGAATAGGTGATTTCATTTCCATCTTTACCAATTCTATTTATGCCTATACTGTAGGACTGATTTTCTATCGCCCTAGCTTGTAGCAGTACTTTCCAAATTTCCGCTCGTTTTTCTGGCCAATTTGCAAGATAAACGGACAAATCATATTCTTTTTTCCCATCAATCACCCGGTTTCTAGAAAAGACCGGGAATCTTAAATCATAGCAGACTTGTAATAAAATACGCCATCCTTTTATTTCAAACACTACTCTTTCTTCTCCAGATCTAAACGATTCATTCTCATGAGCCATGCGGAACAAATGCCTTTTGTTATATGAACTTTGAAGTCCTGATGCAGAAATAATTACGAAACGATTGTAATAATTATCGTTCTCTTTAATAATCAGTGTTGCACCGATTTGGCATTGATGCTTGTTAGCTTGATCAATCAACCAATTTATAGAAGGACCGTCAATGGATTCAGCAAGATTCTTAACATTCATGGAGAATGACGTATTGAACATTTCTGGTAGTAGTATTAAATCAATTGGCGTCTTAATGTTTTCGTCCAACAGCAGCTCAAAATGATCGAGATTCTTGGATTTATCTTCCCAAAATTGTTTGGTTTGTACCAATCCAACTATTAAATCTTGCATAACTTTTTTGTTGCTTGAATGAGGGTTTCATCTGTTTTGGCGAAACAAAACCTAATCACCTTATTATCCTCCTTGTTTTCATAAAAAACAGAAACTGGAATAGCAGCTACACCAAATTCTCGTGTCATTCGTTTAGCAAAATCTACATCAGGTTCCTTTGAAATTGCTGAGTAATCATAAAGGCAAAAATAAGTTCCATCACAGATTAAAGCTTTGAATTTAGATTGCTCCATGCCGCGCATAAACAAATCTCTTTTGGGTTTATAAAATTCGCTCAGGCCTGTCCAAGACGATTCGTTTTTTAAATATTGAGCAAGCGCCCACTGCATGGTATTATTGACACAGAAAACATTGAATTGATGCATTTTTCTGAGTTCAGCAGTCAGTTTGGGAGGTGCAACGGTATAACCTATTTTCCAACCGGTAACATGAAAAGTTTTACCAAAACTATAGGTAACAAATGCCTTTGACCTTAAAATATCACTTTTGAGCACCGATTGATGTTGACCTTCATACTGTAAATGTTCATAGACCTCATCACTGATTAAAAACAAATGTGGAAAGTCAATAAAAATATTCTCCAACTCTTTTAAATCACTTGCCGACCAAACTGTTCCAGCCGGATTGTGAGGATTATTTACAATGATCATTTTCGTTTTAGAATTGATCGAAGTTCTCAGTTCATCCCAGTTAATTCTATATTCTGGGAATGTGAGGTTAAGATGAACTGGAATACCGCCGTGTAATCGAATACTTGGGTCGTAACAGTCATAAGCAGGATCAAACAAAATCACCTCATCACCTTTATTAATGGTTGCTGCAATTGCAGAATAAATTCCTTGCGTGGCTCCTGCTGAAATGGTAATTTCAGTATCAGGACTAACTTGAACCCCGTGTTGCATGAATAATTTTTGTGCAATTTGTTCACGAAGATCTAACCTTCCCGGCATAGGAGCATATTGCACCTGTTCTACATCCAGGGCCTTTTTTACCAAATCTTTTAAGTCACCATCAACTTTAAAATTTGGGAAGCCTTGAGAAAGATTGATTGCCTGATGTTCAGCAGCCAGAGCTGACATGACACTGAATATGGTTGTTCCAACGTTTGGTAATTTTGACTCCATGCTTATCTTTTCATTCCTAAAATATTGAATAAACCTCTAGTCAATTCTCTGATCAACACATCAGAATTGGATGAGGATGACTTTTGAGAAGGGCGCTTTCTTGAGGTTGTTTTCGGCTTTTTGGTTCTTTTTGGCTTATTCTTTCTTACGCTTTTCTCAAAGGCTTTTTTCTCCTTTTCTTTCTTTATCCTAATTTCTTCTTGACGCTCTTCTTCTTTGGCTTTTTCAATCTTTCCACCCAAAATTTCATAAGCACTTTCTCTGTCTATCTCTTTATTGTATTTTTCAGTTAAAATTGAGTACTCAACGATATGATCAATTTCTGCAGGTGTTAAAATATCCATCCTGGTAACTGGAGCTCTCATTAAAGTTGACACTAACGGGGTTGGAATCCCTTTCTCATTCAATGCGGTGACTAAAGCCTCACCTATTCCCAATTGGGTAATTAATTCATCTGTTTCATAATAATCTGAAAGCGGATAATTTTCTGCGGTTTTGACCCAAATTGGAGTGGCGGGAAAACTGATTGCCGCCCAAGTACGACGGGCCGGATTAATCGAAATTTGGG
>JAUHXX010000078.1 GCA_030426825.1 Bacteroidia bacterium
TGGCTAATTGCCCCTTCCCATTGAGGTGCTGAAGGATTCGTGGTGTTGTAAATCATCATACCAGTAGTAGTTCCCATATATAAGTAATTTTCATAGGGAAAGATGGTTTCAACATCCCAACTTAAATAAGAAGGCTCCCCCTCATTCGGATTGGTTGGGTTTGAAATATCAAATGGTCTCAATTGCCAATTGTCAATAACGTACAGATAATCTCCAAGTATGGTCATTTGGGCATATGAACCTGAAGTTCCTACTGAACCACCACCAACTGTAGAGGAAGTAAAAGAATTAAGTGCGAATGTTTCACAATTCCAACAACCTGTCCAAACTGGGCTTTCATTCACATCTTCTTTAGTTTCTACAACTTTCCAATCAACAACAATTCCCAGGGATTTATCAATGGTTTTGGTTGGATAATTCTTCGCCATTAAAGGAAGCGCCATTGGAAATGCCTCTTCCACTCTTTTCACTTCAACAGGGTTAGCAAAACTTGAAACATCTACAATTACAAGATCAACCAAGGCAGTGATGTACAGGTAGTTTCCTTTTATCGCCAATCCTGAAGTACCTTTTACATTTAAAAAGCCTGTATTAATTGGATTTTCAGGATTATTATTGTCTATAAAATGAATGCCTTTATTGGGTTCAACTACAAATAAGTAATTGTCTTTAAAATAAATGTTTCCATTTTGTGAAATGGTTTTTGAACTCTCAAAATTGGCCGGAGTTCTGAAAGTTTCAGCATCTGAATACACAGGTTCATAGCACTTATATTTGTGGTATGCCTTGTCTTTACATGAGGTCATTAAAACAATCGCTAAAGCGATAAATGCAATTCTTTTCATTTTTTATTTTTTGATTGAGGTCAGCATTTTACATACTGATGCAAACATCAAAAAAAGGGTTGCATTTTAATTGTGAATCATCAAAAAACAGATCAGATCTCAATCTGTTTATCTTGATTTTACTAGTTAACTAGCAGCAATAAAATTACAGAATTATAATAATTATAGAATTACAGCATTTGACTTTAGTCAACCACATTAAATTCGGCATCCATCAAGACTTTTAAATCTGCCTCTTCATCATTAAGTTTATAATGAACATCTACCTCAAAACCTGAAATATTTGCCCAAGTACTTCTCTTCAGGTGCAAGTAGATGCGATTGGATTGTTGAAAATTGAGTTTTTTATATTCTAATTCTTTTAACTTCAATTTGTATTCTAAAATAGGATTCTTTCGTTGCAAAGCTTCGTACTCTAATTTTTCAAAACCAGCTGCACTCAATTTGTTAGACTCTTCTTTGTCAGCATATGATAATGCGTCTATAATACTATTTACGGTATCAATGTCTTGTTGAATGAGCATCAAATTCGTGTCTAACATGGCCAACATATCCTCTAATTCATCAGAATATATTGTATCAGCAATACTCACCTGAAGATCGACCGTATCTCCCATAAAAAAGTAGGACCGCACGTTTTCTTCAATAATTTCCAAATCAGGTTTATCCAGTGATTTATCCGTTTTACAAGACATCATTCCAAACATAATGGCTGGAACAATGAAAAGGATGATATTTTTTAAATGTGAATTCATATTATCCGACTAAAGATGATGCTTTTAAAATTATTCCGTCCATCAACTTTTCAGCTGATTTGATTTGTGCTGCAAGGTCATAAAAACAGTCATGATGCAATTCAGCTTGTGTACCATGATCAATAAATTGATCAGGAATTCCTAATCTAACGACTTTTGCTTGATAATTATTATCGGCCATAAATTCAAGTACGGCTGAACCCATTCCTCCAAGCAAACAACCGTCTTCAACAGTGATGACTTTCTCAAATTTAGAAAACACCTCATGTAATAATAGCTCATCCAAAGGCTTTACAAAACGCATGTCATAATGCGCAGCAGAAATCCCTAATTCAGTCAATTTTTCAATGGCCTTAGTGGTTTGATTTCCGATAGTTCCAATTGTCACAAATGCAATGTCTGATCCATTTTTTAAACGGCGTCCCTCACCAACTTTTATCTCTTTAAAAGGTGTTTTCCATTGTACCTTTTCCGCTTTTCCTCTAGGGTATCTGATAGAAAATGGTCCTTTATTTTCAAGTTGTGCTGTAAACATCATGTTCCGCAACTCCTCTTCATTAAGTGGTGCAGCAACAGTCATGTTAGGAATTGATCGCATATAGGCCAAATCATAAGCGCCGTGATGCGTTGCACCATCTGCTCCAACAAGCCCAGCTCGGTCTAAGCAAAAAACAACATTCAAGTTTTGAAGGGCCACGTCATGAATCACCTGATCATAAGCCCTTTGCATAAAAGTTGAATAGATATTACAAAAAGGAATCATTCCTTGCGTAGCTAATCCAGCAGAAAAAGTAACCGCATGTTGCTCAGCTATCCCAACATCAAACGCCCTATCTGGCATTGCCTTCATCATTATATTCAGTGATGAACCTGATGGCATTGCAGGAGTGATACCCATTATTTTTTCGTTTTTTTCGGCCAACTCAACAACAGTATGGCCAAAAACTTCCTGGTATTTCGGTGGCTCTGGAGATTCAGGAATTATTTTAACTATTTCGCCTGTTTCTTTATTAAAGATACCTGGAGAATGCCATTGTGAAGCATCCCCTTTTACTGCAGGTGCATAACCATGTCCTTTATTCGTTAACACATGCAAGATTTTTGGTCCTGGAATATCTCGTAAATCTTCCATGATTTTAACCAAAGCAATGGTATCATGCCCATCAACTGGTCCGAAATACCTGAATTTCAATGATTCAAAATAATTTGAATGTTTAAGTAAGGTTCCTTTTAAAGCATTAGAAATTTTTGAGGCAATGGTTTGTGCATTCGGGCCAAATTTTGAAACTGCTCCTAATAATTTCCAAACATCATCCTTTACCTTATTATAAGTATGTGAAGTTGTGATATCTGTTAAATAATCTCTCAACGCTCCTACGTTAGGATCAATAGACATGCAATTGTCATTCAACACAACAAGCAAATTCAAATCATCTATACTACCAGCATGATTCAAGCCTTCAAATGCTAGACCGGCGGTCATGGCACCATCACCAATAACAGCAATATGGTGTCGATTGTCTTTTTTGTATTGATTGGCTATCGCCATTCCAACCGCCGCGGATATTGAGGTAGATGAATGTCCTACGCCAAAGGTATCATATTCACTTTCAGATCTTTTTGGAAAACCAGAGATACCATCCTTCTGCCTGTTGGTATGAAACAAGTCTCTTCTTCCCGTTAAAATTTTGTGACCATAAGCCTGATGTCCTACATCCCAAATCAACTGATCGTGAGGCGTATTAAAGGCATAATGCAATGCTACAGAAAGTTCAACTACTCCTAGACTTGCACTAAAGTGTGAGTTTCCGATTTCAGAAATAACATCAATAATGAATTGCCTCAACTCATCTGAGACTTGAGGTAATTGCTCAATATCGATATGTTCTCTTAAATCAGCTGGTACTTGAATCTGACTTAAAAGAGGTCCTGCTTTAAAATCGGGCATACCTCACAAATGTACGAATACTTCTGTTTTAATAGAAATCTTAGTTTTTTACATCATCTAACCAAAACTTTTTACCACTAAACGATAAAACCGCGCAACTAAACGATATTGTGAATACTTCTGTAATTTAAATGATTAGATTAATGGTTCAATCACTACAAAAATCTGAGCCATGCTAATAATAGACGAGACAGAGAAAACACCAATCATCAATGGCGATATTTCTAAGGGTACTTTTTCTATCAAAGGAAAAAGCTTACCGGAGAATGCAAGAGAATTTTATAATCCAGTTTTAGATTGGCTAAAAGATTTTTATCAATCACCTAGCTCTAAAATTCAAGTGGATATTGATTTAGAATATTTCAATACGGCAAGTTCGGGTGTGATTTTTAAAATTCTACGCGAAATTCAGAAAATGGCAAGTACTCGTGAGGTGAAAATTTATTGGCATTACGAAGAAGACGATATTGAAATTGAAGAGGTCGGATTAGAATTCCAGTCTGCCCTAGGAGATATAGTAGAGTTGAAGGAAAGAAGTTACCAACCCAGAAATAAAGAAAATAATATTGACTTATTTTAAAATTTAAACTATCGGTAAATACGTGTTTGTATTGCGGTTTATTCAAATTATAACTAAATTTCTCGTTATATTTTTGAACTTTAAACTTCAATTTGCGTAGAAGCAAAACAGAAATGGAGACAATCCATTAAATAAAAAGATTTGAAATGAACGATTTTAAGGTTGAATCAACTGTTAAAACACCAGAAATTTGTGGTTATAATGACAGAGGTGAGATTTCCATTAAAGGGAAATGTATTCCTGAAGACGCTAGAGAATTTTTTAGCCCTTTTAGAAATTGGTTATTAGAGTTTACTGATAAAGCTCAAAACGCTATCAATGTTGAAGTTGACCTTGAATACTTTAACACTTCTACTTCAAATATTCTTCTGGACATTTTCAAACATCTCTCAAGAGTAAATGAAAAGAAATCTGTCAGAATCAAATGGATTTACGAAGAAGACGATTTAGATATGCAAGAGGTAGGAGAAGATTACAAATTGATGGTGGGTGAAATTATGACCCTAGAATCAAAAGAAGTACTGTAAAAAAGAGCGACCAACATTGGCCACTCTTTTCTCAATTTTTGTTACTCAATTGGAGCAATTTTCGTGATATAACTTAGTCCTTTAGACTTTGTAAGTTTCTTGAACTCTTCGGCTTTCTCTATCGTTTCGAACGTCCCAATTAAAACATCCCCACTTCCAATATGCTGTTCTAAATCAATAGCCGGCAGATCATAATTAGAAAGTGCCTCATTAATTATCGCTGCCTCCTTATCTCGTGCTTCTTTCTTATTATAACCGTTGTAGTAATAAACGCCAAATCCTTTTCCAGTTGAATTGTCAATTTTATACCTATTGACCACCATGGCTTTTTCATTTAAAATAGAAATGGTAAAGTCTTTATTCAACATATAAACTAAGTCATTATCAAAGGTGATATCCGTTGAATATGCGAATTCATTATTATCACGAGCATCAAAAGTTACGAAGCTACCGTTTTCGCAATTGTAAACTATCCCTTTTTTTGTTGAGGATACAACAATCTTACTAGCATTTGCGATTGAATTCGTAGCATAAGCAAAAGATGCATCATCACATTCAATTGGAAAGGCTTTACCATCACTATCAATTTTCAACAACATATCCCAACAAGAAATAAAGTAATTCTCTTTGTACTTAGAAATTGACAAACCAAAAGATTTAGCTGTTTCGTATGGAATTTCAACTTTCAATTTTGATTGTTTACTGGTCATATCGATTACTTCAAATCCAGAACCCTTTTTATCATTTTGCTGCTCTAGATAGGCCTTATTGTAAACATTATACCTTTCCGCTTCCTCAACCTTGGTTTGAACAAGCCCTTTTTCACCTTTAATATCCATTGATCTTCCTAAAATAATTAGCTCTTTAAAATCAGGAGAGAAGCCGGCATCTAAAGTTTTAAATTCAGGTTTATATTTAAATACTTGAGACCCATCTTCGGTCGAATAAACGATCACAGATTGCGTGAAAATCCAATCAGCATCAATAAAGTATGGCGCATTTTCAAACAACCTAACCGTTGATCCTTTCACGAAATAAGTTTGTTCACCAGTTTCGGGATTTAAAAACATTACTTTATTACCATCAAATACTATCAAATTTTTGCCGTCTTGACTAAACTGTAAATCAAGGGTTTTCGTTTCGAGTGTTAGCCTTCTAATCTCTTCCCCTGTCTTTTTATTAATTACAAAAATAGTTTTGAACTCTCCTCCAACATACATCTCTTCAGAATTGGGTCGCATGCAGATTGATGTGAGATCGTTATCAAATGCAAAAGTGATTGAAAACGAAAGGGATATTAATACTAGTAAAATTGCTTTTTTCATCTTATTCTTTTTATTATTGTTTCTGATACAAATATTCGAATACTACGTATAGAATTTGTCGTCCAAAAGGATGATTTTACGTGTTAAACGCCCATATTTATTGATTTTAATTGAAAATAAAATGAAATTGATTTTTATCGGTCTTCTCATGTTACCCATTTTCGTTTTTGGGCAAAATGAACAAATGCTAAGTTATAAGAACGCAGTAGATACCCTCTTTTTTACAGATAAAACAAAAGCACTTGAACTCAGCGACAAGGGGTTGAAAATTGCCATTTCCGAGCAAGATACCTTTCACACAACTTATTTTCTTGATCAATCTGGGGAGCTCAATCGGTTTGCTGGAAATTATGATCTAGCCATTAACCAGTTAGACCGTTGCCTGACTTTAAAAGCTGGCTGGAAAGATCTAAAAGACCTATCCCTCACTTATAACAACCTTGGTAAAACCTACGCCCAAAAAGGTAATTATGAAGCCGCCATATTTAATTTTATTGAGGCATTAAACCTCATGCAAATTGACAGCAACTTAATCGGTCAGGCTTTTTACCTTAACAATATAGGAGCAGTATATGACTTACAACATAATTATTTTAAAGCACTCGAATATTATCAGCAATCTTTAAGGATAAAAGAAGAACTCCAAGACTCTTTAGGGATAGCTGCCAGCTGTACCAACATTGGTATTACCTATCATAATCTAGAGAAATTTGATCTGGCCGTGAAGTTTAATCAACGTGCCTATTCTATATTTTCAAAATACGATCAACCAACCAGAACTGCCAGGTCACTTGCAAATACGGGTAATTCGTATCTGAGCATGGAAGACTTCGAAAAAGCGAGTTTCTATTTGAAAGAGGCCTTATCACTTGAATCACAGATTGAAGAAGAATTATTGATCATCACCTTAAACAATAACCTTGCATCTCTATACTTGAGCCTTGATATGCCCGATTCAGCAGATTATTACAACAAAAAGAGTTACGCCTTATCTCGTAAAGCAAATTCACTGCAAGGCTTAGCGAGTGCCTCAAAAGTTCAGTCCCAAATTTATGAAATGAAGGGTGATCTGAAATCGGCTCTGCAAGAAGAACGATTTTTCACGCAATACAATGACAGTTTGATAAATGAGGCCAATATCTATGCAGTAGCAGAAATGGAATCAAAGTATGAACTTGCCCAAAAAGAGAAAAAAATCCAACAAAAAAACTTCGAAATACAGAAACAAAAATTACAGCAAGAGAAAGAGGCCAGTTTAAAGAAATTCTACTTTTCCTTGTCCTTACTATTAATAATCGTTTTCATTCTCATTCTTGTCAAGTATCGACAAAAAAAGAGAGTCAACGATCTATTAACGATTCAAAACAACATCATTCAAAATAAAAACGAAAATCTTGAAAGAATTAAAAATCAATTAAAGTCAGAACTTGAAGACAAAACCGAAATTTTAGATAAAGTATTTACATCCAACAAATCTCAAGAATTACCTCCAGAGATATTAAGTTTGAGTAAAAGAGAAATGGAAGTTTTAGCTTCTCTCGCATCTGGAAAAACCGATCAAGAAATTGCGGATAGTTTGTTTATTTCCAAATCAACCACTAAAACTCATCTGCGACGGATATATTCAAAACTTTTGGTGAACGGGAGGTCAGAAGCGGTATCTATAGCACACAAATACAAACTATTAGGAGATCAAAACGTTTAATTAAACTTAACCGTCCCAATCCGTTTTTCCTAAATTTTCAAATTTTAAAGGCCTGTTATTTTGGTTTTCATCCAAGTAAAAAGTTATCCCAAACAGGTTCTCAAAAAAATCCCACTGAATATTATTCGTTTCAGCATTTAACTCGGTAAAATCAAGATAATTGATTTGATCTTTATTCAAATCAAAGGTCATATTCATCTGGTACTCGCTTTTAACTTCAAGCTCTAAGTCATCATCCCAATAATTATAAGGTTCAAACCAAAAAGTCCCACCTTCAGCATGAACCTCAGCACGGGTAAAAACACCTTCATAAGTGAGTATCTCGAATCGATTATCACCAAAACTTACTTCGGGATAAGAAATTGAAGGATCTTCAAACACTTCAGCCTCTGGAACCAATTTAGGGTCAATATACTTTTTCATTAATTCGTCAGAAACAACCGGAGCCTTCTCTTCAGAAAGCGCTAAACTATCAACTTCTAAAGCACATGATTCACAAGCTTCTTCCTCATTATTTGACGCGCACGAAGAAGCTAATAAGCCAAGAAATAAAACCTTACTTAAACGACCAATCATAAGTGTCTAATTCAGAAACGCAAACGGTAAGTAAATCAATTGACCCTTGAATATCATCTTTGTCAGCCATTTCAATCACCTGATGTAAATGTCTTGTTGGAATCGAAACTGCTCCGGCTATAGATCCGCCTTGCGTCATTCGTTGAATTCCTGAAGTATCTGTTCCACCGGCAGTTAAAATTTCTGGTTGCCATTTGATTTTATGTTTCTTGGCCGTCTTTTTCATGAAATCAACCATACGATAGTCACAAATAGTTCCGGCATCCATTACTTTAATGGCAGTTCCTTCGCCCAAACGGGTTATTTTCTCATGTTCGGCAGCTCCAGGCAAATCAAAGGCAATAGTAGTATCTAAGCCAAATCCGAAATCTGGATTCACGCGCAATGAGGCAACATTGGCTCCTCTAATCCCTACTTCTTCTTGCACTGTAAACACAGCATATAAATCATGAGGGATTTTTTTGCCTTTCAATTTTCTTAAAGTTTCTATCAAAATAAAAACGGCCAATCTATTGTCTAATGATTTAGAATTGACACAATTGCCCATTTCAATAAATTCTCTTTCACGAGTAATTGAATCACCGACAGAAATGTATTTTTCAACCTCTTTTTTAGAAAGTCCAGTATCAATGAAATAATCACTCAGCTTGGCAACTTTATTCCTTTCAGCAGCAGTCATCACGTGAATAGGCTTTGAAGCCATCACACCAATAATATCTTTTTTACCATGAATTAAAACCCTTTGAGCTGTCAAGGTTTTTGGATCAAACCCACCTAAAGTTGTAAAACGAACAAATCCTTTATCATCAATATGCGTCACCATGAAACCAATTTCATCCATGTGAGCTCCTACCATTACTTTTTTATCAGACTTTCCTCTCTTTATCGCGTAGACATTCCCCATATTATCCACTTCAACCTCATCACATAAGCCTTTAATTTCTTTCAAAACTAGTTCACGAACTTTCTGCTCAAAACCAGGTGCTCCTGGGGTTTTACATATTTTGGCTAATAATTTTGTATTCATATAATGTCAGATTTTTTTTCAATTTAATTATTCTTTGCTTTCGGTAGGATTTTTTTGGATAAGCGAGCGATAGGCAAACATCAACGGCATTCCAACTGTGATAATAATTAATATCATCCAACCGGATAGCTTTCTTTCGTAGGTCAAATTAGAAAGTGCCAATTCATCCTTAAATGAGTTATCTATTCCTAAAAAAGTTTGCAAAGAGACTTCGACCTCCTTTGTAGCAACTGAACCTATGACGTTTACATCAAAAATCTCTGCTTGATAAAAATAAAAAATCAGGAACATTGCTGCTCCTGATCCTAAAAATACGAGTATGAATTTCAATTTTCTATCCATCTAATTTTTATTGTTAGGCTCCAAAAAATGAAGTCTAGCAGTACTCATCATACGCCATCTGTAGGTTTTCAGCAATCATTTCAGCTGATCTCCCTTCGATATGATGTCTTTCAATAAAATGAACCAAGGTTCCATCTTTAAATAATCCTATTGAAGGTGAAGACGGAGGATAAGGCAAAGTATATTTTCTTGCTTGATTCACAGCCTCACCATCTACTCCGGCGAAAACCGTTACCAAATGCTTTGGTAATTTTGAATGTTTAGTTGAAGCAATAACTCCCGGACGCATTGTTCCTGCAGCACAACCACAAACTGAATTGATTACCACTAAGGTTGTTCCTTCTTGATTGATTGCTTCATCAACTGCTTCAGTTGTTTCTAAGCTTTTAAATCCTGCCTCAACTAATTGTTGTTTCATTGGCATTGTTAACTCTGGTGGATACATATCTTGATTTGTTTTGTTATTAATTTGGGGTACAAAATTAAGCATTATAATGTTTTAAATGCCGAGAGATGGAGACCTCTTCATCCAAAGGGCTTTCATGAACAATATGTTCTAATAAATGATTCGCATAAAACGGCGCTATTAATACACCTTTTGTTCCCAAGCCATTAAAGATATAACTCCCTTTTTGTTCAGGATGTTCACCCAATAAAGGTCTTCTATCAGATACTGTTGGTCTTAATCCTGCTTCATGATTGATTACCTCAAATTTAAAACTAGTAAAAGCTGCCAATTTCTCTAATAATTCTTGCTTTCCTTCCTCAGATGGGTTTTTTGTTTTCAATTCCCAATTATAGGTAGCACCAATTTTATAGCAATCATTACCCAAGGGCAGAATGAACATGTTTTTATTTACAATGTCTTCAATTTGTAAATCTTTTGAGTGGATGATTAACACATCACCATGAGTTGGTCTCATGGGTAAATAATTAAATAAAGGATTATTCAGCACATCTGCTCCCTCACAATAAACAGTTTTATAATTCCTGTCTGCTTTTAATTCGGAAGAAAAAGTATATCCTTTATGGAGAAAAAAAGCCTTAGACAAAGTCAAAAAATCTCTTGTATTTAAATGGCCTAAGGTTTTCACAACGCCTGCTCCATACGGGGCATGAACGTATTCATTTTGTATTTTTTTAGGGGGATTTAAAAACTCACTGAAACGTCCGTCACCTTCAAGAGCAGACCAATTATTTTCTTCTTCAATAGATGCGAAAACTCGTAATATTGATTTGTGAGAAAGTATTTTTCTCAGAAGAATTTTTTCGATTTGATTGTAAAAATCGCTGGCAAATGGCATTAATTGATCCACTTTCCAACTTTTCGTCAGCCTTTTGAAAACAACCGGATTAATTAAACCAGCAGCCACATGACTTGAAGACTCCTCTTCATTATCAATTATTTCAAAATCAACCTTATTGAGATAACATGTCCAGGCAAATGTTGCTCCAGCGATTCCAAAACCGACAATTCTTAGTTTCTCCATCTAATCAGACTCTTGCTGCTAATGTTGCCACAGATACTTGGCAGTTTTCTACTTGAAGCAATTGCTTCACACAAGCCTCAATAGTAGCTCCTGTTGTTAAAACATCATCAACCAAAAGCACATGTTTATTTCTCAATTTATCAGGTTGACTTACTTTAAAAATGTCTCTAACGTTTGACCAACGATCAAATTTGCTCACTGTAGTTTGCGTTGGGTTATGTACAATTCTTTTTACCAGTTTTTCTTTAACAGGGACTTCAATCACTTTTTGAATACCCTTAGAAATTAATGTACTTTGATTGAATCCTCTCAATTTTAATTTCTTTTTATGCAACGGAACTGGAATGATATAATCAAAATGATTTTGCTGAATTTGCTGCCCTAACTGCGAACCTAAAAACTTGGCCAATTGAGTGCGTTTATGATATTTAATCAAATGTAATAATTCTTGAACTTGATTTCCTTTCTGATAATTGAATAAACTAAATACGCCCTGAACTTCTTTTCTTCCCCAAAAGAGTTGTTCAAGGTTATCTTTATCGTGTTGATTATTTTGGATATATGGAAGTTCATATAGGCAAGTCAAACACAAATGGTTTTCGTTTGTGTTGAGATCAGCCTTGCAGGTAGCGCAAAAGTTAGGATAAAAGATATCCAAAGTAGATTTGGCGACAAAAACGGCTTGCTTCCCTATTCCCATATAATCATAATATTCGAAAAAGTGTCAGATAAATCTAGCTTTAATTTTTAACATATAGAAGTGAATAAATTAAAACATGATTTTCCTTGATTCGCATCTTGTCTTGGTCGTAAATTGTAAGTCCAAATCTCGCAATGATATGCCTGTCAAGGAATGTTGAAAAGAGATGAAAAATTAAAACCAGAAATTAGGTCTTTGTACTTAGGTATTTTGTTTAACATTTAGTTAACGTACTCTTATCCTTTTGTGGTAAAGAGATACAGAAAATAACAGAGAAGGATTGTTGAAAACTATGGGGTGATTGTGAATTAAATTAGATTGATTAATCTCTAAAAAATCGCAAGTTTTGTTCCCATCAATTTTCATCAGAAAATCAACTGAAATTTTCAGTCCATCAAGGGCGACAAAACACTCAAGTTGACCAACTTTTACAAGGTGTTCAAATGGATGGGAATTGAATTTGAACCAGAAAAATTTAAACAATGGCAGAAGCAGTAGAACCGATTTTAGAGAAGAACAACGACCGTTTTGTTTTATTCCCAATTCAACATGACGACATTTGGCAATTTTATAAAAAATCCGAAGCAAGTTTTTGGACGGCAGAGGAAATTGACTTGTCTCAAGACTTAATCGATTGGACTGAAAAATTAAATGATGATGAGCGTCATTTCATTAAACATGTTTTGGCATTTTTTGCTGCTTCAGATGGAATCGTAAATGAGAACTTAGCAG